>JACRCR010000100.1 GCA_016218925.1 Deltaproteobacteria bacterium
GCGTCGCTTGGCGGCGGTGCGTCGCTTGGCGGCGGTGCGTCGCTTCGCGGCGGTGCGTGTTTCGGCGGAGGTGCGTTGCTCGGCG
Organism: Deltaproteobacteria bacterium; assembly: GCA_016218925.1. GTDB lineage: Bacteria > Desulfobacterota > Binatia > UBA1149 > CAITLU01 > CAITLU01. The sequence continues at coordinate 86 of JACRCR010000100.1, forward strand.
GCGGTGCGTCGCCTGGCGGCGGTGCGTTGTTCGGCGGCGGTGCGCAGCGCAACGTTGCCGCGGGTGGTGTAGTGTCACGCGCAGCCATGCAGCCGACCCAGCCCGCCGCCCCCCGCTCGTCCACTATAGGTATGAGGTGGATAGTGCTCGTCGCCGTCGTCGCCGTGCTGTTCGTGCTCGGCCGCGAGGCTGGCGCCGCCGTCCCGCGCTTCGCGCATTGGATCGACGGACTCGGGCCTCTCGGCCCGCTGGTCTTCATCGCCGGCTATGCGCTGGCCGTGGTCGCCTTCGTTCCCGCTTCGGTGCTGACACTGGCGGCCGGCGCCATCTTCGGTCTGCGTGCTGGCGTCGCCTACGTGTTTGTCGCCGCGACTCTGGGCGCTTCGCTGGCCTTCCTGGTCTCCCGCTACATCGCGCGCGGTGCGATCGAGAAGAGAATCGAAGGCGACGCGCGCTTCGTCGCGATCGATCGAGCGGTAGCGGCCGAAGGGCGCAAGATCGTCTTCCTGCTGCGCCTCTCGCCAGCCGTTCCGTTCACGCCGCTCAACTACGCGCTCGGCCTGACACGGGTACGATTCGTCGATTTCGTCAGCGCGTCTTTCGGGATGCTACCCGCGACGTTCCTGTTCGTGTACTACGGCAAACTGGCCGGCGAAGTCGCCGCGCTGGCCGGTGGCGCCGCGCGAGAGAAGGGCGCCGGCGACTACGCACTGGCGCTGGTGGGGTTGGTCGCAACGGTGGCGGTGACCGCCGTCATCACGCGCGCGGCGCGGCGGGCTCTGCGAGAGGCGGGCGCGGAGGCGGAAGGCGCAGGCGATCCCACGACGCGTGCCGTAGTTGGCGCGGAAGCAGAAGGCGACGCGGATGCGGGCCGCGTGGGAGCGAGTCGCGCGGAAGAGTTTGAGCCGAACGTGGTTGCGCCGCTCGACGCGCACAACCGGCGGCTGCTGGACAATGTGCGTCCCGCCGGCTGGAAGAATCCGCGCCCCGCGCGACGCTACAACCTGGTTGTGATCGGTGCCGGCACCGGCGGCCTGATCACCGCGGCAATCGGCGCCGGCCTGGGCGGCAAGGTCGCGCTCATCGAACGCGACCTGATGGGCGGCGACTGCTTGAACCTCGGCTGCGTACCATCCAAGGCTCTGATCCGCTGCGCGCGGCGCCTCGCCGAAGCCCGCGAACTGCTCGGCGACGACGCACTGAGCGACGAGCATCTCGACCGCGAATTCACCGCCGCGATGGAACGCATGCGACGCATTCGCGCCGACATCAGCCGCGACGATTCCGCGTGCCGCTACCGTGACGAGCTCGGCGTCGACGTCTTCCACGGCAGCGCACGCTTCACCGGCAGCAACACCGTCGAGGTAAACGGCGCGACGCTGCGCTTCAAGAAGGCCGTCATCGCCACCGGCGCCCGCGCAGCCGTGCCTGACGTGCCAGGCTTGCGCGAGGCCGGCTACCTCACCAACGAAAGTGTTTTCAATCTGACGCGGCGGCCGCGGCGTCTGGCCGTCATCGGTGGCGGCCCCATCGGCTGCGAGCTGGCCCAAACGATGCGCCGGCTGGGCTGCGAGGTGACGATCTTCGATCGCGCCGAGCATCTCCTGGTACGTGAAGACGGCGACGCCGCCGCAATCGTCCAGGCAAGGTTCGTACGCGAAGGCATCAGGCTGGTGCTCGGTGCTGTCGTAGAATCCGTCACTCGCGGCGATGCGGGGAAGACCGTTCGGTACAGCGGCTACCGGGGTCAAGTCGCGGCTTGCGACATGCCTCCTCACCGGGCCGAAGGTGAGATCAGTGCGACAGGAGACGGTGGCGGCTGTGCTGGGGAACGCGGCAGCGGCGGCGGCGATAACAGCGCCGGCCCTGGTCACGCCCACGGCGGCGGCGGCGAAGTAACAGTGGATAAAATCCTGGTCGGGGTCGGCCGCCGGCCGAACGTCCATGACCTCGGCCTCGAAGCAGCCGGCGTCGCCTACGACGAATCCGGCATCAAAGTCGACGACTCGCTGCGCACCAGCAACCCCGCGGTCTTCGCCGTCGGCGACTGCTGCATGCGCTGGCAGTTCACCCACGCTGCCGATGCCGCCGCCAAGATCGCCGTGCAGAATGCGTTGTTCCGCGGCCGCAAGAAACTCTCGGCGCTGACCATGCCGTGGTGCACCTACACCGATCCCGAAGTCGCCCACGTCGGTCTCCACGAAAGCGGGGCGCGCGAACGCGGGATGGAAATCGACAGCTTCAAAGTCTCGCTCGACAAGGTTAACCGCGCCGTCTGTGACGGTCAGGCCGATGGCTTCGTCAAGGTACACACAAAGAAAGGAAGCGACCAGATCGTCGGCGCGACCATCGTAGCCGCGCACGCCGGCGAGATGATCAGCGAAGTCACGCTGGCGATGACCGCCGGCGTCGGTCTTGCCAAGATCGCCGCCGTCATACATCCCTACCCCACCCAGGCCGAAGGCATCAAGGCCGTCGCCAACGCCTACATGCGCACCAAGTTGACGCCGATGGCCAAGAGGCTCCTTGCCGGCTGGCTCCGGCTGACGCGGTGGTAGGTGGGAGCGGCGCGCGGGCGGCCTCGCCGGCAACGGATCCGGCGCCGGCGCTCGACGGGCGCAGATAATCACTCCCCGAGCATTGTCGTAGCGGCTCGTTGCACCGTAGCGTTCGGCGGTGACGAATGGTTCCTCACCCGGTCGCAGGCCGGAGGTAGCTGCATCGCCGTCGTGGTCTCGCGCGGATACCACGGCAACCGCGCCGCGTCTGATGGAGCGTGTGCGGCTCGCGATCCGCACACGTCACTACAGCCGCAGCACCGAGAAAGCTTACAGCGGCTGGATACGGCGCTTCGTCTTGTTTCACGGCAAGCGACATCCAAGCGAAATGGGTGCCGAGGAAATCGCGGCCTTTCTCACGCATCTCGCAGTCCACTGTCGCGTCAGCGCACGAACCCAGAATCAGGCTCTGCACGCGCTGCTATTCCTGTACTCGCGGGTTCTTCAGATCGAGTTGCCCCGCATAAGCGGAATCGCCCCGGCCAAGACCACCAAGCGGCTGCCCGTCGTACTCGGTCGCGACGAGGTCGCCGTGGTGCTCGGCACGCTGACCGGCACTCCCAAGATCATGGCGACGCTGCTCTACGGCGCCGGCCTGCGCGTGATGGAGTGCTGCCGTCTGCGGGTCAAGGACGTCGACTTCCGTGCCAACCAGATCATCGTGCGCGCCGGCAAAGGCCAGAAGGATCGCGTCACACTCCTGCCTGGCTCGGCAACGCTCGATCTGCAACGTCACCTTCGACGAGTCGAAACACAGTTCCACAACGACCTGCTCTGCGGCGCCGGCTGGGTCGAGTTGCCCTTTGCTCTCGATCGCAAGTACCCGAACGCCGGCCACTCGTGGCCGTGGCAATGGGTATTCCCGGCCACCAGTTGCTACACTGACCGTGAAACCGGCCAGCGCCGTCGCCACCATCTCCATGAGTCGGTTCTTCAGCGAGCCGTCGCCCGCTCGGTGCGCGATGCCGGCCTGACC
>JACRCR010000097.1 GCA_016218925.1 Deltaproteobacteria bacterium
ATGAGGTCGGGGGTGCGCGGATTTCCATCGGGGCCAGGGACATCACGTTCCCGCAAACAGGCCGGATATATGTGCGCAGCCGATTCTTCGTTGCTTTCCCTACTTCGTCCTCGCAATGCGGGGCGGACCATATATGACCCCACTACGGGCCCGCCGGCAAGCCCAGGAAGGGAAGCATCACCGCCATCGGGTCGACTTTGGAGTCGAGGGTCTTGCCGAGCCCCGACAGCAGTCCCATCACTCTCATCACCAGCAGTAGATCCGACGACGCGCGCACGATCGGGTTGGCGCGCAGCGCAGCCATCAGCTCGTCGTTGATGCGATCGACCATGGCCATGTCGGCGTAGGCCTTGCCGGAACGGATAGCTTGGCCGAGGAACAGCTCGCCGAGGGTGACGAATGTATCGTCGCTGCCGGTGCGGGTCTTGAATCCGAGGTCGCGAAACGCCGCGCCGATCGCCACCGCGTCGCGCGCGATGATGGCGGCCGTCAGCCGGATCAGCCCCAAGCGAAGCTGAGGCGTGAACTCCTTGGCCATTCCGAGGTCGAGGATCACCAGCACCGGTCCGTCGGGTCCTTTCTGGATCAGCAGATTTCCCGGGTGTGGATCGCCGTGGAAGAACCCGTGCACGAGGATCTGCCGGATGTAGGTGTCGGTCAGCAGCGCGGCCACGTCGTGCTTGTCGATCCCGAGGCGCTCCAGACCGGCCAGGTCGGTGATCTTGATCGCCTCGAAGTAGTCCATCGTCATCACGGTGCGGCAGGTCAGCTCAGCGATCGGCGTGGGAAAGCGTACGTTGGCGACGCCGGCGAAGTTGGCGGCGAAGCGGCGCGCGTTGGCGGCTTCGTTCTCGAAGTCGAGTTCGAGCGGGATCAGCGTGCGGACTTCTTCGAGCAGGATGCGGAAGTCGAAGCTGCGCTCGATGCGCGCCAGCAGGTTGACGAAGAACGAAAAGTTGGCGAGATCGGTGGCGATCACCCGCTCGATGCCCGGGTACTGCACCTTGATGGCGACCACCGATCCGTCGTGCAGGCGCCCGCGATGGACCTGGGCCAGCGACGCGGCGGCGATGGAATTCTCTTCCACCTCCGCGAAAGCCTCTTCGAGGCGGCGGCCGAGCTGATTCTCGATCCACGGCCGGATCAGCGTGAAGGGCTTGGGCGGGACGCGGTCCTGCATCTCGGCGAGCACTTCGATGAACTCCGGAGGCAGTACGTCGGCGCGGCTGCCGATGAACTGGCAGGCCTTGACGATCAGGCCTTCCAGCCTCACCGCGGTGTCGCGAATGTGGCGCGCGGCGCGGTGGTGCTGCCGGTCATAGAAGTCGCGGCGCCGCGAGCCGCCGGTTACGCGGCCGTGAATCTGGCGCACTTTGTAGCCGCAGTAGATGGTGATCACCATGCGCGCGACCAGCAGGAAGCGGCCGAAGCGGCGGTGCAACGGCAACGGAGGAGAAGAGATGAGAGACTGGCTCAAGAGGTCGGGCCGGCGCTCAGTGTTTCGCGCCCGATTCGCGTTCGAGTTCGTCGACGCGCTCCGACAAGCGGCGCGTGGTCGCGGTCAGCCGCCACGCGTAGAACAACAGCAGCGCGAAGATCACCCCATAGGCTGCGCCGACGTGCATCAGCTGCTTTTGCACCAGCGCCTCGGGGGTCAGACCTACGCTGGACAGCATCTTCTGGCCGGTCTGCTCGATCGCCTGTTGCAGGTTCTGCTGAGTGTTCTGCTCGTTCACGAGGGCAGGCTCCTTTGGTAGGAATCTTCCAGTAGTCGGTCGATGCGGTGTTCGAGCCGGAGCGAGGCGACCTTCAGGGCCCACAGCCACATGAACAGAATCAGATAGGCGACCATCGCCAGCATCAGCGTCGTGATCATCCGCGGGTCGGAGATGCCGCCTTCAGGGTTGCGAATGACTTCGGGATGAATGGTGCGGAACAACCGAGTGGCCATCATTACCAGTGGCACGTTGAGTCCGCCGGTGATCGCCAGCACCGCGGCGTAGCGCGGCGCCATCTCGTTCTCGCGGGCGAGGTTGCGCAGCAGCAGGTAGGCGGCGTAGACGAGCCACAGCACCAGAAAGGTGGTCAACCGGGCGTCCCAGGTCCACCAGGTCCCCCAGGCCGTGTGGGCCCAGATCGATCCGGTAACGAGCACGACGGTGGCCAGCACCATCCCGACCGAAACCGCGGCGTGGGCGGCCTGGTCCCAGATTTCACTGCGCGTCTTCAGGAAGGCGATGCTGGCCGCGCCGGCCACACCAAAGGCCAGGAAACACATGCTCGCGGCCGGTACGTGGAAATAGAAGATGCGCTGGCTGAGCCCCAGGGCTTTGTCGGTCGGCACCCACGCAAACACCCCGAGCAGCGAAACCAGCACCAGCGCCGCTGCCGGAATCGGTGCCAGGCGAAGAGACCATCGCTGCAGGAAATCTACCATCACTCGATCCAGGTCCGTGCTGCGCCCGCCAGTCTGCTGCGGGCAAGCCCCGTAGTCTACCATCACCCTCAGTCCACCAGCACGAACTCGAACAGCAGCCAGCCGGCGGTGACGAACAGCAGGTCGAAGCTGACCAGCAAGGTGCCGCGCACGCCGAGCGCGTCCAGCGCCGCGCCTTGCAGCACCAGATCGGTGGCCTGCACGGCCGCGATCAGCAGCGGGGCCTGCAGCGGCAGCACCAGCAGCGGGAGCACCATCTCGCGCGCCCGGGTGCCGAGCGCTGCCAGCGCGAACAGCGTTCCGGTAGAGGCGATGCCGATGGTCCCGGCCGCCATGACCGCCGCCAGCCGCAGCGGGTGCGTGAACAGCGGGACGTCGAAGAACAGCGCGAACACCGGCACCAGCAGCACCTCGAAGGCCAGCAGCAAGATGGTGTTGACGGTGAGCTTGGCCAGGTAGATCGAGCCGCGATCGATCGGAGAAGTCAGCAGGCCCTCGATGCAGCCGCTGTCGCGCTCGATGACGAAGGTGCGCCCCAGCGCCAGCATCGCCGCGAACACGATCGCGACCCACAAGATGCCGGCCGCGACGCGACTGACGTCGTCGGGTCGCAGGCCGAGCGAGAAATGGAAGGCGACCAGGATCAGCACACCGAGCACGAACAGCGCCGGAAGCGTCTCGCGGGTGCGGGCCTCCAGCACGATGTCCTTCCAGATCAGCGCGAACATGATCGCTCAGTTCTCCGCCACCGCGCGCGCGTAGAGGTCAGCCATCTGCGCCGCGCTCGGAAGAGTCTCGGCGCTGTCCCAGGCCACGCGGCCACGCGCCAGCACCAGCGCCCGCGTCGAGCACGCCAGCGCTCTTTCCAGATCATGGGTGGCCATCAAGATCGTCACGCCGCGCTTCCTTCTCTCGATCAGCATCCTCGCCAGCAACTCGCCGCCCTGCGGATCCAGTCCGGTCAGCGGCTCGTCGAGCAGCAGCAGGTCGGGGTTGTGGAGGAACACGCGTGCCAGCGCCAGACGCTGCAGCATGCCGCGCGAGAAGGTCGCCACCCGGCGCTCTGCGAAGCGCGCCAGTCCGACTTCTTCGAGCGCCGCGAGCGGCAGCCGGTCGGCGTCGATCGAGAACAGGCGCGCGTAGTACGCGAGATTCTCGCGGGCGGTCAGGTCGCGGTACAGGAACGATTCGTGGCCGAGGTAACCGATGCGCCGGCGCAGATCGGCGCCGGCCGGCAGCTCGTTGCCGAAAACCCTGACGCTTCCCTGATTGGCTCGCAGCAGCCCGGCCAGCGTTCGCAGCAGCGTGCTCTTGCCCGCGCCATTGGGTCCGAACAGCGCAACCCCCTGGCCGCGCGCAACTTCGAGGTCGAGACCGCGCAGCACCGGCACCGCTCCGAAGCGTCGCTCCAGACGCTCGGCTGAAACCGCACAGTCGTCGCTCAACCCTGCATCCTCAAGAGTGCTCGATCATCGTCGCCGGCGGCGCGGCGCGCTCAGGAGGCCCGGCGTAGTTGCAGAGTGCCGCCGCCGCGGCGCTGCCGCGCGATCAGCCACAGCAGGTAGAACAGGTGGCTGGCTACCGCGGCGGCAAGCAGGAAGAGGTCGAGGCGGGCGGTCAGCGCCGCGAACACCAGCGCGTAGGCGATCCCGTCGCGCTGCGTGAAGCGGGCGACGAACTCGTCGCTGGTGGGTCCCTCGCGATCGTCGCGCCCGCGCGTCGCCCACAGCTCTTGAAGCACGAACACGTAGGCGACTGCGGTGCTGGCCAGCACCCCGGCGGTGGCGATACAGGTCAGCGCGACGGCACCCTCGCCGCGAGCGGGCCCGCCAGCCAGGCTCCACAGCACCGCGACATGCACGACGGTGTCGCCGGCCAGATCGAGCTTTTCGCGAATCTCGTTGTCGCGCAGGCCGGCCCGCGCGAGCACCGCACCGGCCGCGCCGAGCATCCTCGACGAGAAGAACAAGACAGCGCCGGCAACTCCAGTGCTGTAGCCGGGACCCGCGATCACCCAGGCTGCGACGAGTCCGGTGGCGAGCTTGACCACCGCGATGCCGAGCGGTGCCAGCGGAGTCAGCGCGAGCACGCGGGCGAGCATCGGTGCGACGCGGCGCTTGACGCGCACCAGACTGAGACCGCGGTTGGGACCGAAGAGGGTGTCGGCGAGCTTGTTTTCGGCGTGGCGGGTCGAGACGTTGTCGCTCAGGCGCTGCTCAGCTCGCGCAGGCAGGTCAACGACGGCGACGTCGCTGTCGATCAAGCGCGCCAGACCAGTGGCGGCCGATTCGCGGTCGAGGTTTCTGGCGACCGTCTTGGCCTCGGCCAGCGTGATGCGCGCCAGCGGCGAAGAAACCGCGCCGCGTTCGCAGACCCTGGTAACGATGCGACGCTCGCGCCGGCCACGCAGCGGCGATGGCGACAGGTACCACTCGGCGCTGACGACGGTGACCAACTCGCCCGCATCGCCGCTTTCGCGCTGGAACTCATCCGAGGACAGGCACCGAGCCACACCGGCAACCACGCCCGACACTTCGGCGCCGAGGGCTCGCCTCGAGGCGGGGAAGACGACGATGGCCTGCATGCCGAGCAGGCGAGCGGTGGCCAGGTGGCGAAGCACCGATGGAACGCCGGCCAGGCGGGCCAGCGCGCCGCGCCCGCTGACCATGACCACCAGGGTGTCGGCGTTCATCAGTGTTTCTATAACGGTCCTTGGCCCGCTAATCGAACTGCAATCTTGCCGGCCTCGGCTTGCGCGGCTGGCGGCGAAGCGCCCGGGCCGGATCGGTCGACCTGCTGCTGCCGCCAACGGCGCGGTCCGCGCAGTCTTCGTCTCGGCTAGCCGCCGATCCGTTCGGCCGCTCAGAGCGGCGGATCCGTAGCATTGCAGGCTCCGCGGTGCGCGTGACGCCCGCCTCGGCACGGGATCCTGCACCTACCGCGCACGGTCGATCGGCGTCGTTTCGGGTCGAGACGCCGGCGCCGGCAAGAGCTGTCGTCGGCTTCGCACTGCGTGGTGGCCGCTCGGTCGATCCTCTCTGATGACAGTAGTGGCATGTCGTGCCCGGCGCGCGGCCGGGGGCTGCCCGCTATGACGGCGATGGCATCGACACCGCGCTAAAGAGCGGCGTAGTCGATGACGCGGAGGATCCGACCATGGCCGACACGCTTCGAACGACTCGCCTTCATTTGTTTCTCGGCGCGCTGCTGGCGCTGGTCAGCGGTGCCTGCGCCGAGCGCGCAGCGGCCGACGAGGCGGCGCCGGTGCTGGTGCGCGACCTCGGCCGCTACGCACTGTTCGGCCGCGCCGGCATCGAGTGGGCCGGCGCGGCCTCGATGCCCGCGCGCGGCGCGGTCGGCGCCAGCACTGGCGTGCTGGCGATTACCGCGCCTACCACTGCCGATGGTGCCGAGAGCTATCTGGCGGCGCCGAGTGTCACCGCGGTGGCCGGCTCCAGCCTCCACTTCGTGTTCGCCGACTCGACGTCGATCGACGCCGAGGTCTTGCTGGGGCATCCGGTCGCGCCGCTCGAGGGCGCACTGGTCTCCGATGTCGACTGGCCATCACCAGCGACGATCGAGTGCGGCGGCGAGGATGTCGCGGTGACCGCCGCCAATTCTCCGTACGCGCTGACACCTGGGCGCTACCGCGTCGTCGACGTCGCCCACGACCAGACCCTGACGCTGGCCCCGGGCGGGCGCTACGAACTGTGCAGCTTGCGCCTGCACCCCAGTGCCAGCGTGCAGGTCCACGCCGACAACGTCGTGGTGCTGCGCGATTTCATGGCCACCAGCGTGCGCGCACAGATCACCGGGGAGGGTGCCTGCGCGGCGCGCTGGATCGCGTTCGGAGTCACGCCGTCGCCGGCTCCCAACGCCGCAGCGTTCGAGTTCGGCCAGGGCACCGGCGCCTCTGCGCGCGCACGCATCGCCGGCCAGTTCTTCACGCCCGGCCGCATCGTGATGAGCCAGCACAACGACTACGTCGGGCGTTTCTGGGGAGGCGAGATCCTCGGCAGCGGCGCGCAGACGGTCACGCGCACGCTTGCCGACTGCGATGCTCCGCTGTGCGGCGACGGCGTGGTCGATCCGGGCGAGCAGTGCGACGACGGCAACAACCGCAACGGCGACTGCTGCTCGTCGTTCTGCGAAGTGCTGCCGGCCGGCAACGCCTGCGACGACGGTCTGTTCTGTACCCGCACCGATCGCTGCGAGGAAGGTGGGCGCTGCACTGGCAGCGGCGACCCCTGCCGCGGCAGCGACGGCGACGGCGACTGCTCCGAATCCTGCGACGAAGGCAACGATTCGTGCGCCGGGCGCGATCCGGACGGCTCGGCGTGCGACGACGGCCTCTACTGCAACGGCGCCGACCTGTGCGCGAGCGGGGCCTGCGCCTCGCACGGCGGCGATCCCTGCCCGGGCGCCGACGCTGACGCCGATTGCACCGAGTCGTGCGAGGAATCGACCGACACCTGCACCGCCCTCGACCCTCCCGGCGCGGCCTGCGACGACGGCAAGTTCTGTACGCGCGTCGACGCGTGTACTCAGGCCGGGGCCTGCCAGGGAGCCGGAACTCCCTGTCCGGGCGCTGACGGCGACGGCGATTGCGCCGAGTCGTGCGACGAACTCGCCGACGCGTGCAGCGCCTTCGACACCTTCGGTTCCGGATGCGACGACGGACTATTCTGCACCGACGACGATAGTTGCGACGGGCACGGCCGCTGCGCGGGGCAGGGTGACCCGTGCGCGTCGCGCTACGGGGACGGTGACGCCGACTGCTCCGAGGCCTGCAACGAGGAGGAAGACGCGTGCAGCGCCGCCGAGGTCGACGGAGGAAGCTGCGACGACGGGCTCGCCTGCACGGTCGGCGACCGATGCCGCGGCGGCGCCTGCGCGCCGAGCGGACAGACTTCCTGCGACGACGGCGACCCTTGCACGGACAGTTTCTGCGCGCCCGACGGCGAGTGTCTGCTCAGCTTCAACCGCGCTCCGTGCGACGACGGCAACGCCTGCACCCTCGGCGATCGCTGCGACCGCGGGCTGTGTCGCGGACAGACCGGCGTCGATTGCCGCGACGAGGATCTTTGCAGTACCGACCTGTGCGATCCGGCCGACGGACAGTGCCGTCACGTCTACGCGCCGGCGGCCGACTGCCACGACATCGGCACCGCCTCGACGCGTGTCGAGGCGGTGTATCTGCCCGAGGACGGCGCCGCCGCCGAGCGGCTGATCACGGCGTGGCGCAGCGAACGCGATCTCGATCTGACTTCGCGCGAGGAACTCGGCGATCCCGGCGCCGGTGACGCTCTGGCGCTGTGTCTCTACGACGAGAGCGACGGAGTCCCCGAACTGACCTACCGCCTCGACCTGGACGCGGCGTCGCTGGACGGCTCGGCGTGGAAGCGGCGCTGGTCGGCGAGCCGGTTGGTCTACAAGCTGAACGCACCGGCGGGGACCGCGCAGGGAGTCTCTCAGGTCAAGCTCGTCGTCGACCGCGACTTCAGCGCCGTGTTCAAGCTCAAGGCCGGTGCAAACGTCGGCTGCGGCGGCGTCTGCCGTGACAAGTTCGACCCTCCGACTCCATTGCAGGACGGCAGGTACTTCGCGATGGAACCGGCCATGACGGTGCAGTGGGTGAGCAGCACCGGATCGTGCTGGACTTCGCGATTCGAGCACGCCGCCGCCAACGGTGATGGGAGGTTCTACGCGATCTTGCGCAGGCGCTGAGGGTTGTCGCGGGCGAGGTCCGGGAATTGCCTCGCCCGCGAGTTGGTGAGTGAATCGGCCCTAGCGATCCGGTTGCCGGAGCCCGAGCCGAATGCGCCTTTCCGATATGAAGCTCCGTCTTGGAAAGATGTCGCTGGCGAGGCGACTGGGGTGGATTCTGGCGACGCTGCACGTGGTCGCGTTCTTGTTCGTGCTGCTGTCGGTGCGGGCCAATCAGGATCCACAGGCACCGATGCTGTGGAGCGTGATGCTGGTGATCGACTTGCCGGTGACGCTGTTCTTCTTCCCGCTCGCCGGCTTGATCGAAGCGGCTCCCTCCGATTTCTGGATGACCCCGCTGGGCTACGTTCTCTATCCGCCCCACGTGATCGGCGTGCTGGCCACGATCCTCTGGTTCCACCTGCCGCGTCTGTTCCTCCCGGCCCGTTGCGGCGGATTCTGGCTCCCGACTGATTGAGTAGCCTTCAGCGGCCGGGGCCGTGGCCGCCCTTCGAATCTCCCTTCTGGTTTGCGTGCTGCCCGGAGCCGTGCGAGCCGGAAGAGGACCCGCCCTGACGGCTGCCGTGCTGGGGACGGGGCGCTCGGGAGTCGGATCCCATGCCGCGCGAGGGCGGACCGTCGCGGCGGTCTGGCGCGCCGCCGTGCGAGGGCGGTCCGCCGGGTCGCTTGAACGTTTCGCCGCGCGGCGGTGGGACGCTGCGCCTGTCTGGTGAGTTGCCGTGCGAGGGTGGCCCGCCCGGTTTGCCGAAGCTCTTGTCGCGCGGCGATGGGCCGCCGCGTCTGTCGGGAGCGCCGCCGTGCGAAGGCGGTCCGCCGGGTCTGCCGAAGCTCTTGTCGCGCGGCGATGGGCCGCCGCGTCTGTCGGGAGCGCCGCTGTGCGAAGGCGGTCCGCCGGGTCTGCCGAAGCTCTTGTCGCGCGACGACGGCTCGCCGCGTCTGTCTGGAGCGCCGCCGTGTGAGGGTGGCCCTGCGCGTCTGTCCGATTCCATATCGCGCGGCGACCCTCCGCCGCGCCTGCGAGTGTCGTAGTCGCGCGGCGGTCTGCGTGCGTGTTCGTGGAAGCGCTCGAGCGAGTCCGACCGTCGGGGCCGCGTCTGACGCGCGCCTTCGCGCCAGCGCTCGGCGTCTCTGCGCTGGTACTCGTGCCTGACGTAGGGGCTGCGATAGTCGAGACCTCGGCGGTGCCAGGCGTCGTGTCGCCACGGTTCACGCCGGGAGACGTCGTAGTAGCCGTCGCGGCCACCGTAGTATCCTCCCGGGTAGCGATTTCGGTAGATGCGGTGGCTGTGCCAGTCGAGATCGCCCCAGATCGCTGCACCGACGGCGAGTCCGATTCCGAACGATACTACGGCGCCGGTTGTCACGTAGCCCGCCGAGTACGCCACGATGCCGGGGTAGTAGATGGTCGGCGGTGGCGGTCCATACACCACGACCGGAGAGTACACCGGAACGTAGATGACTCCGGGGGAGACCGGCACGATCCGTACTACTTGCGGCGGAGGAGGAACGACGACCACGGTGCGGGGAGCCGGTGATGGTTTCACGGGCGGTGCAGGGTCGATGATCACCTTCTGCTCGGCGGTGGTCGCGAGGTTGCCGAGCTCGCAAGCGCGCAGGCGCATGGTTTGCACGGCGTTCAGCAGGTCGTCCTTCTGGCCGAGAAACGCCTCGCCCAGGTCTCGGGTCCAGTCCAGATCCGCGGACAGTTGCTTGATGACCTGCGGCAAGCGTATCAGCGACACCACGGCGTCGTCCCAGTCTTGCTCGCGTACTGCCGCATCGAGTTGTTCGCCCTTCAAGTCGGGATTGTCTCTGAGCCACGCATCGGCCTCTACGACCTCGACGGGGTAGGTGGCAGCCATCAGGATCTGCATCAGCAGCGGGTCGGGGTACAGGGCCAGTGGCGCAACCATCTGCTCGAGTCGCTCCCTGGTGAACGTCGGCTCGGGCGGCGGCGCGTCGGATCGCGAGTCTACATCCGAACCGTCTGCCGGCGCCTGCCCTGCCTGCCCGTCGTCGGGGCCGGTGCCTCCGAGATCGCCCTGCGCGCCGGCGTCGACCTCGGCTGGGGCGGGGTCGGAGACGCTCGTTGCGCTCGTCCCGGAGCCTTTGTCGCAACCTGCCGAGGCAAGCAGTAGCGCGGCGCAGGCCGACAACAGGAAGTATACTTCGACGCGCGATCGGCGCGTGCCGCGGACGGGCTTGGTGGTACCGCGCATGATGCTGCTCTCCTCCGTTCGTGGATGGCGAAGACTCTACCGAGGCCAACCCACGTGCATTGCCGAGACGGGTTCCACCGTGTGACCGATCCGGCGCGAGTGTCAACGCGGTGCGCACCCGGTTGGGGATTGGTCGCGGGCCGGCCGGGAACGCGAACGTCGCGTCGTCGAAGGCGGGATCCATCGCGGCGTCGTTGGTTCGCAGCCGCGAAGAATTCCATTGGCAGCGCGCTCGCCCAGGTCGTCGCTCGCGGCGTCGTTCGCGTTTCGTGCGCGGCGCTCGCGCGCGAGCGTCATGAGTTGAACAAACACCGTTCGCGTCGTGCTTAACGTTCGTTAAGAGCAGCGCGCGTGTCCGACGTCCCGTGCGACGCTCGCTCGAATGTTGCGAAAGTCGCCGGCCCCCCTTTCTGGCGACGGCTTCCTCGCGTATTGAGTTGAACCGAGAGGTCGCGATGGGCGCCGGGGGACTCGCCGAGCGGCGAGAACGGAAACGCCCGGCGACTTCTCAGGGGGAACACGCATGGACAGCTTCTTCTCGTATGGCCGCAGTTGTTGCGGCCGGCCGACTCGCGCACGGCGCCTGCTGGCCGCGGTTGCCGCGCTGCTCGTCGCACTGGCCGGCGCGCGCGCCGAGGCCACGCCGGATCCGCGCTACTTCGATCAGGGCACACCGGTGGTGACCGACATCTGGGTGGATCCGGTAGCCGGTAACGATGCCAACAGCGGCGCGACGCGGCTCACGGCCGTCGAGACTCTTTCGGAAGCGTGGGGACGCGTGCCGATGGGAAGTACGCTCACCGGCAGCGGTTACCGCATCCGCCTGGTCGCGGGAACATATCCGGAGGCCGAGGTTCCGCTCTACTTCGAATCGCGCTACGCGACCTACGCGTTCCCGGTGATCATCGAAGCGGCCGACGGCCCCGGCACCGCGCTGCTGCCCGCGCTCAACATTTTCGACTGCCGCTATCTGTATCTGCTCGGCCTGCGTGTCTCGGCCGGCGGTGGCGACGTCTTGCACTGCGAGCAATGCGATCACTTCCTGGTGCGCGAAGTCACCGTGCGAGGCACGCCGCCTGCGACGTTCGCAGTGCAGGAGGCCGTCAAGATCAACCAGTCGCAGTACGTGTACATCGAAGACAGCGATATCTCCGGCGCCTGGGACAACGCCGTCGACTTCGTTTCGGTGCAGTACGGTCACGTCCAGGGCAACCGCATCCACGATGCGGGCGACTGGTGCCTGTACACCAAGGGCGGCTCGGCCGGCTTTCGCATCGAGGGCAACGAATTCTACGACTCGGGCAACGGCGGTTACACGGCAGGCCAGGGCACCGGTTTCGAATTCATGACGTCGCCGTGGTTGCACTACGAAGCCTACGACATACGCGTCGTGAACAACGTGATCCACGACACCGATGGCGCGGGCCTCGGAGTAAACGGCGGCTACAACATCCTGCTCGCCTACAACACGCTGTATCGCGTGGGCGCGGTCAGCCACACGATGGAATTCGTCTTCGGTGCTCGTTCCTGCGACGGCGACACGTCGCGCTGCAGCTCGCTGCTGGCGGCAGGCGGATGGGGAACCACGAGCGGGTCCGGAGAGCCGATCCCGAACCGCAACGTGTTCGCCTACAACAACGTCGTCTACAATCCGGCTCCGTTCCAGAGCCAGTGGCAGCAGCTGGCGATCTATGGGACGCAGACCCCGTCGCCTTCCTCGAACATTCCCTCGCCGGCGCGCACCGATACCAACATGCAACTTCGCGGCAACGTGATCTGGAACGGGCCGGTTTCGCATCCGCTCGGCATCGAGGATCCGAGCAACGGCTGCCAGCCGGCCAATCCGACCTGCAACGCCGCGCAGCTCGTCACGGACAACGCGATCAACGCGTTCGAGCCGCAGTTCGTCGACGCTGGCGCGGGCGACTTCACGCCGCTGCCGGCCGGCAACCTCTACTCGGCCACCACCTACGCGCTGCCGTCCTTTCCCGGCGGCGATGCACCCACGCCGCCGCTGGCTCCTCCCGGCGATCTCGCCAACTCGGTCACGCGCGACTTCACCGGCGCGCCGCGCGGCCCGGCAAGTCCTCCAGGCGCGTTCGGCGCCGACTGTTCTACTGCGGTGTGCGGCGATGGAACCGCCGACCTCGGCTGCGAGCAGTGCGACGACGGCAACCTGCTCGACGGCGACGGCTGCGACAGCAACTGCACTGTGACCGCCTGCGGTAATGCCATCGTGACCAGTGGCGAGGTGTGCGACGACGGCAACGACGTCGACGGCGACGGCTGTGACAGCAACTGCACCGCGACGGCTTGCGGCAACGGCGTAGCCAGCAGCGGCGAGCAGTGCGACGACGGAAATCTCGTGGACGGAGACGGTTGCAGCTCGCTGTGTGTGCTCGACTGTCCGGCGACGCCGTCGCTCACCTGTCTCGCATCGACGCGACTGCATGGTTCGAGTCTGCGCGTGGTTAATGCCGATGGGACGACGCGCGACGCGATCAAATGGAAGCTGAAGGGCGCGGCGTCGACCACGCTGGCGACGTTCGGTGATCCGCTGGCCGCGACCGGTTATCTGCTGTGTGTCTACGGCACCACGGCTGCTGCGCCGGGCGCCGTGCTCGAAGCGGACATTCCATCGGCGGCCGAGTGTGGAGTGCCCGATTGCTGGAAGAGGCGCGGCTCGTCGGGATATCGCTACCGCGCCAGCGCCACCGGCAAAGTCGACGTCAGCCTGACCGCCAAGGCGAGCGGGGTCGGCGATATCACGGTAGTCACCAAGGGCGATGCGAGCTTCGTCCCGGCGCTGCCGCTGCCGCAGGATCCCTCGGTCAGCGTGCAACTGCGCAGCAGCGGGGGACAGTGCTGGGGCGCGACTTTCAGCGCGCCGGCCGCGCGCAACGACGCGGGGCTGTTCAAGGACTCGTCTGACTGAGAGGCGGGAGCGCCACTCGACGGCGCGCGCGCCCGCGGCGCGGCCAAGAGATCGCGCCGTGGGCCTCGGCTGCGCCGTCAGCGCCGCGCGGAACGCGCGCTTGGAGTTGAGGTCTTGCGTCCTTCCGACGTGGTGTACGGTGCGAGTTCCTCCCGGACGACCTGCCGGACGAGGTCGAGCGTGGAGCGCCTATGGACGTGCTCGAGCAACGCTTCGTTGATCAGGGTCTGATAGTTGCCCCCGCCGGCGCTGTCGACCGCGCTCCGGAAATATTCCAGGACGGTATTGTCCAGGCGGATTGAGATCTTGGTCTTACCCGGCTCGGGCTTCACGACCGCGCCACGTTTGGCGCCGGAGAAGTCGATGTCGCGGTGCTTCTCAGCCTCGATTTTCTTCATAGAGCAACCTCTGTCGTCGGTTCGCCTTCCATGCCGAGATGATGCGAATGACATCGCGCTCACGATACGTATAGACCACGACCAGCAATGAGGCCCGGTCGCTGAGCGCCAATGTGACGAAACGCCTCTCCGTCGAGACGTCCTCGTCTTCGCGCGTGAGTCCGAAGTCATCGTCGAAGACCGTGACGGCCTCGGCGAAGCTGACTTCATGGGCGAGAAGATTCGCCGCGGCTTTTCGTGGATCCCACTCGAAGCGCACCAAAGCAATGTATGGACGATTGTCCGCCACGGCAAGCGGCGGACTGGGCTTTTCGGGGCCTCGCCGTAATGAGGGACGGGCGCGCGGAATGGATGAAGAGTAGTCGGTCGTCGCGACCCGCGGCCGATCGCGAGCGACCGTGACCGCGGTCGCCACAATCGCGCAGTTTGTCTCAATCCTGGCCTGGCCCTGGGCTGCCTGTTCGCGTTAAGGTGGCCCGTGAGCGCGCATCGTCGGCCAGCGGGCTGCGGCTTTCTTCTTCTGGTCGTCTTGCTGCCCGCGCTGGGCGGCTCGCTGCTCGGTGCGAAGACGAGCAGCGGCGCGACCATCTTCGCCACCACCGCTGCCGACATCTGCGATCCCTCAGCTGCCCAGTGCCTGATCACCGACGATGTCAGGGTTACCGATGGTGCGACGCTCGATTTCGGCGTGCGCCGCGTCGAGCTGGTCGGTGACGCGAAGATGACGGCGGGGTCGAAGGGGATGTCCATTCGCTGCGAGAGCTTCGTGGCGAGCGGCGACAGCCCTTTCGGCGGGCTGGTCGCGAAGGAAACGCTGTCGGGGTTCGTGACGGGAGGGTGGATCAATCTCGAGGCGAGTCAGGGGTGCAGCGGAACGGACGCGCACTGCATGGGAGACTGGCAATGCAGAGCGGGAACTTGCGGAGTACGACGCTGCAGTGTCAAGAAGACCAGGTTCTGCACGGCGGACGCCGACTGCTATTTCGGCACGTGCGCAGCTACCCACCGCTGCTCTGGGAATCCTTTGATTCGTTGCACCAGCGATGCCCAGTGCGCGTTTGGTTCTTGTTCTGAGCAGACAACCTGCTCCGGCACGGCGAGCGGACCGGCATGGCCGGATGGTGTAGTAGCCTGCGCCAGCAACACCGACTGCTATTTCGGCACGTGTACCCGAGGCAGCGGGACCATCGACCTCAACGCCGCGGTGAACGTCGACGGCGATTATTCCGGTCTTGTGACCATCGCTGCACAAGGAAACGTGGTAGTCGGGCGCGCGATCGATGCGTCGTCGGGCTCCAACGATGGCGGCGGGAACGTGGAGATTACGTCGCGTAGCGGGGCAGTCCGTGTCCTGGGAGACCTGACGGCGCAAGGCGAGAACGGTGGCTCGGCCAGTGTCAAAGCTGCCGGTCGCATCGACGTGAGCGGAGACATCGATGTCCGCGGCGGCGAAGGCGGCGGAGGAACGATCGAGATCGACAGTGGCGGCGACCTCGCCGTTCAGCGCAGGCTGCTCGCGTCTGCGATGAACATGGGCGGCGTCGGCGGCGCGGTCGATCTCTTGGCCGGTGGTGACATTCAGCTCGACGCATCGACACTCGGGGCGACCAGCCAGGTGTCGATTCACGGAGGGGACGGTCCGGAATGGACCGAAGGTGGCGAAGCCGGGGAGCTGTGGGTCGAGGCTGACGGGGACATTGTGGTGTCCGGTCTCTCGCGCATTTCGGCTTACGGGGCGCTGCCGTACGGGCGTGGTGGGGGCGTCTACATGTACGCCCGGCGCGACCTCTACTTCCATGGTGTCATCGACGCCGTAGGTGCCCCGGTGCTCGGAGGTGGAGGCAATGTGGTGCTGTACGCGACACGCCACGCGGAGCTCGCGACCGGTTCGAGGATCGACCTGTCTGGAGCAGAAACGGACGGAGACGGCGGCGACCTCTACGTCACCGCCGGACAGGAAGCCGTGATCGACGGCGCGGTCGAGAACCGCGGCAGTTACTTCAAGAGCGATAGCGACGTGGAGGTCTCGGCCTGCTCGGTGCACGTCGGACCCAACGCTGACCTCGATCTGCGCGCCCTCGGCGGCGACAATCGGCTGGCCGGCGGCGACAGTCTCGTGATCGACGCCGGAGCGCGACTGTCTTCCGCGTTTGGCGTCAACGAGTTGCTTTATCGCGACGCCGCCTATCCTCCGATGGTGGCCGGCTGGCTGAGCCCGGCTGCGACGCTGACCGCGAAGCCAAGCCTGCCCACTTGCCGCTGCGCAGGCGTTCCGCCGGGCGAGCAGGGCGAGTGCGACGCCGTCTGCGGCGACGCCATTCTGGCGAGCACCGAGAGCTGCGACGACGGCAACGCCGTCAGCGGTGACGGCTGCGACAGCAACTGCACCGTGACGGCTTGCGGCAACGGGATCATCACCAGCGGTGAGCAGTGCGACGATGGCAACAACGCGCAGGGTGACGGCTGCGACAGCGCCTGCCAGCTCGACTGTCCGCCGACGCCGTCGCTTACCTGTCATGCGCCGACTCGCGCAGGTGCCTCGATACTGCGCGTTGCAGATATAGCCGGGACGGCACGCGACAGTATCAAGTGGAGGCTACGCGGCGCGGACTCGACCACACTCGCGAGTTTTGGTGATCCGCTGGCGTCAACCGGCTACGTGCTGTGCCTCTACGGCAGCGCCGACGCGGTTTCGAGTACTGTGCTGCAAGCGACCGTTCCGTCTTCAGCCGAATGCGGCGCGCCCGATTGCTGGCAGCGGCGAGGATTGTCGGGATATCGCTATCGCAGCGCGGCCTCGGGCCGTATCGAGGTGAGTCTGAGCGCGCGAACGGGCGGCCTGGGCGACATCGCGGTGACGACCAAGGGCGCCGCCGCTTTCGTCCCGGCGTTGCCGCTGCCGCAAGATCCATCGGTGACCGTTCATCTGCGCAGCAGCCAAGGGCAATGCTGGGGAGCGACGTTCAGCGCGCCGGCAGCTCGCAACAACGCGCTGCTGTTCAAAGACTCGTCGGACTGACGAGCGGCGCGCGCAGCGCGAGCGGTAGACCTATGCGCAACCTGCTTCTTTTCGGCGGCTTGCTGGGGCTCGTTCTTGGCGCGGCGAGTAG
>JACRCR010000098.1 GCA_016218925.1 Deltaproteobacteria bacterium
CAGTGTCTCGATGCGAAGCCACACCCGCGCCGAGCCTATCTCCGCGACCGGCGGAACCGGTGGCAGGCCCGGGCGGTCGGGACCGTGACAGGCCGCGCATTGTGCCTTGGCATGGCGGCCAACGAGCGCGAAGCGAGTGCGTTCGTGATCGGCGACCGTGAAGCGCGCCGGCTTCCAACCCGCCGATGTGTGGCACGACTCGCAGGTCCCGCCACGCTCGCCGCCGCTGGTCTGACCCTTATGCGCGTCAGAATGACAATCCGTGCACGCATCGTGCTTGGGTCGCAGCATGACGGCGGCCGGTCCGAGCGCGGCCGCGGCGGCTCCCTTGACTTTCGGATGACACTCGCCACAGGCAATCGCGAGGTGCTTGCCGGTCAGCGCGTAGGAGGCGTCAGAGTGCATCGCCGCCGTGTAGGTGGATGGCTTGAACGCCGCGACCGAGTGGCACGCGCCGCAGTCGGCCGGCTTCCCGGCCAGTCGGTCACTGCCGCCGTGCGCGTCCTTGTGACAGTCGGTGCACTTCTCGAAGCGCGGTTTCTTTCCCCATGCCGTCTCTTCGCTGTGACATTGCTCGCATTTGAGCGAGACGTGCTTTCCGCGCAGCTGGTAACGCGTACGGTCGTGATCGAAGCGGTCGCGCTCGACCCTCTTGAAATCGTCGGTCACGTGGCATTTCGCGCACGCGGGGCCGAGCTTGTCGCGATGCGGATCTTCGTGGCAGTCGGAGCACTCGCCATGCGCGAGCGGCTTCCAGAGCGGCGCTCGTTCGCCGTTCTTCCCGATCGGCAAGCTCAGTCGCGCCGCTTTGTGGCAGGCGTCGCATTTGGTGGTCGAGTGCTTGCCCGTCAGCGCATAGTCGGCGTCCTGATGCTTGAAATTGGAGGCAGGCTTCCACGCGTCCTGGCCGTGGCAACTCCCGCACGCTTCGCCGAGAACGCGCTGGTGCGGATCCGCGTGGCAGGCAGCGCAGGCGGTCTCCAGTCCCACGTAACCACGCGAGCGGTCGGTACACGGCGAAAGATCGGCGATCGGCGAAACGCTCGACTTCGCGTTGTGGCAGTCGCGGCACTTGAGCGAGCGGTGCTTTGCTTCCAGTGGGAACGTCGTCTTCGAATGATCGAAGCGTTCGGCTGAACCTTCCTCCCACGCGATCAGTTCGAAGTCCTCGCCGGCATGATCCGGATGGCACTTCGCGCACTGACCGAGCTGCGCTTTGCCGTGCAGCCCGCGCCGCGCCGCGAGCGTGGCAGCGATCTCTTTGTGGCAAGCCAGACAGCGCAGATCCAGGCCCTTCTTTCCCTGGTCGTGACACTCGAGGCAGTCGAACTGCCCCCCCAGCGCCGCGTGGGCGCGCGCGAGCGGCCCTGGAGAGACCTGCGCGTGCGCAGAGTTCCCCCCGATGGCGAGAAGGACCGCAAGAACGGCGCCGGCGCGCGCGATCCTGAAGGTGAGGCTAGGCAACCAGAGCCTCCTCGAATACCGGCGCTGCGATCGCCAGGTCCTTCTTTACCCGTCGCACTCCCACGCGATCGAGAAACTCCACCGGTGCCTCTCCGCCGATGCGGACGATGACGCTGTCGCTGGGCACGACGACCGGCCCGTCTGTACAGGTAACCAGAACTTCACCCTCGCGGATCTCGCGAACCTGCGCGTTGAGCAACAACCTCAGCTTTCCCTGCGCCAACGCCTGATCCAGGTGCTCGCGGTTGCGCGCCTTCGCCTTCTCGAACGAGGTGCCTCGATGAACCAGACAGACCGTCGTGTCTGGCTGGTTGGCGAGCCCTACGGCCGACTCGATCGCGCTGTCTCCGCCGCCAACCACCACAGTGCGGCTTCCCTGAAACTCACTCACCTCGGTGATGTCGTAGTAGACCTCCGGCCTGTCCGCGCCGGGAACCTCCAGCCGGCGCGGCGTGCCGCGCCGGCCGATCGCCAGAACCACGCGCCGTGCACGTAGCGGCCCCGCGGCGGTCTTGACGAGCAACTCGCTGGCGTGCCGGCGCACGTCTTCCACCTCGCAGCCGGTGCGCACCTGCAGACCCGTGGCCGCGATGATCGTCTCCCACACTTCGAGAAGCGTTTCCTTGGACGCGTCGGTCAGCCACAACTCGCCGTACAGCGGAATGCTGACCGGCTCGGCCAGCAGCAGCTTGTGCCTGGGGTACTTGCGAATGGAGTCGGCGATCGATCCGCGTTCGAGTAGCGCGTAGCTGAGGCCGCACTTCAGGGCGGACAAGCCCGACGACAAACCGGCGGGGCCTGCTCCGACTATCACCACGTCCAGAAGATCCGGGTCACGCCCGCGATCTGGCTCGGCGGCCAATTCGTGCGCGATGGCCTCGATGGCGATACGCGCTTCGTTGATCGCGTTCTTGATCAGGCCGCGCCCGCCAAGCTCGCCTACGACGTAGACCCCTGCAACGTTGCTCTGGAAAGTGCTGTCGAGCAGCGGAACTTCCACTCGCTGGACCGCGGCTCCGGTCGAGAGCGTGATGCCGCCCACCGGACACGCCTGCGCGCACATGCCGTGTCCCACGCATTTGTCGCGATCGACCACCGCCATCTTGTTGACCAGACGGATCGCACCGGCCTCGTCGCAGGCGGCCACGCAGGATCCGCAGCCGATGCAGGTGTCGCGCAGAACGATCGCATGCACCTGCCCACCGGCGCCGGAGTCTTCCGCGCCCTCGTCCGCGGTAACGATGTCGAACACCTGCTGGGGCACGCCGCAACTCGGACAACGGACCGCGGAGGCCGGTACCAGCGTGCGACAGCGTGGACAGGGTACCGGGCGGCCCGCGGCGTGCCCGCCTGTGGCAGTCATTCCCGCTCGTCTCAGGTGGCCGCGCATCAACATTGCCGTGAAGAGCAGGAAAGCGATCGCTGTCAGAGCCGTTACCATCGCGCGCCCGTCACCAGAACCAGGTCGCCCCAACGGTCGTGACGACTCCGACGTGGATCGCCACGGCCACGAACGCCGATATCGCTACCGGCTTGTGAGCCGCGTGCCAGAAGCGGAACACGGCGTAGGTCTGGTCGAGCAGCCGGATCTGCTGGGCCAGAGCCATCTCCTTGCGGGCCAGAGCCAGCAGTTCGCGCAGCGACTCGCGGCTGAACTCGCCGCGGCCTTCTTCGCGCACGCGTTCGACGAGTCGGCGCGCCGCTCTGCGCCGGGCGAAGTCGTCTCGAATCATCACGGTGACGGTCGCGACCAACCCATCGGGAAGCGCGGCCGGGGGCGCGAGCATGGATTCGATCTGCGCGGGCGGAAGGCGTGCCAGCAGCGACAGCGAGGTGATCAGTTCACGGCGGTCCGACGCCACCTCATCACGAGTGAGTTCGAGGCCGTTCCTGCGCCTGGGGATACGCATATAGAGGTAGCGTCCGACCAGTCCGGACAACACCACCACGCACATGGCCGCGTAGCCGAGCCCGATGAGGCCGCCGAAGTTCCAGGAGGCGTGGACCGCACCGATCAGCGGCAGCAGCACGCCGACGGTGATGTGTACGTCGAGCCACTTGGCAACCGGGCCTGTAAAGGCGAGCCAAGCCGCCCGCTTGCGCAACGGGTAGAGCCACAGAAAGGCGAAGATCGCGAAGCAGACAATTCCAGCGGTCTGCCCGACATAACCGGAGGGCCGCAGCCACGGGTGCCAGGCATGCCGCACGCGCTCCGCGGTTGGCAAGAGATAGTAGGGGCTGCCGGCGCAGCAGAGCACGACCAGCGCAAGAGCCGGAATCAGTGCCCTGCGCAGGCTCGCGTGGCGATCAGGCGCCTGCGACTTCGCCGAAAGTGGCCTCGTCACGGGCGCTGTGCCCGCGGCCTGGCTCCGGGGTTCCTGTCCATGAGACTTCGCAATCGCCGTCCGATTTGCGGCGGTAACGCCCGTGCCGGCCCGCGCGTCCAGGAACGTAGCATGAGGTCGCGCGGCGCAGGAAGTCTATTTCCAATTCTATCAACGATCAGTACGAGCCGCGCGGACGGCGCGCGCCCCGTGAGGGTAAGTCGATGAAGTTTCTATGCTCGCGATACTTACAAGCCCATAAGAACGCGGCCGGGAGCAACCACCCCAGCCCGCTGATGACGGCTATCGGCCGCCGAGCACTCCAGGATTGTCGACGGCCAGTTTTTCTCTAACGGTCTCGCGCAGATGCGCCAGGACTTCGGCCCGCCACGGACCCGCGTCGGCGTCGCCTTCGCAGATCTGGCGGGAGAGTTCGTAGGAGAGTTCGCGCGCAAGCGCGGCGAAGTCGCCGCCGGCGGGGGGGGCGCCGTGGCGGCCCAGGAGCTTCCACAGCCGCTCGGTCTGAGCCCGGTCTTGCGCGCCGCCGAGAGCGATCTCGCGGGCGACGATGCCGGTAACGTTGGCGCCCACCAACGCCTTGAAACGCAGGCCGGCGTCCATGCGAGGCGCGACTTCCTCACGAAGAAACGCCCCAAGAGCTTCCAGTAGTTCGATCGCGCTCGGTCGGTCCTGCATGGTTTCGTATCCTTCGGCCGCGTCCGCAGTAGCGCGCCACTGAGCGCGGTACCGCGGGCGGCGCTTCAGCCTTCGAGCAACTCGAGCATCTCCCACTCGGTCTCCGCCACGCGCCTGCCTATGGTCGCCAGTTCGACGTCGGGATACCGGCCGGCTCCGGCACGTGCGGCCTGCACACGGCAGATGATCGCCCACTTCCAGTTGCCGAACAGCTCCCAGAAGCGCAGCGCGGCCGGCGCGACCTCGCTGCCACCCTCGGCGCCGTAGTGACTGCAAAGTTCTTCGCGCGAGCACAGCCCTCCCGCCGGCTTGTCGTCGCTGCCGAAGCGCCAGGTGCGCACGCACAGCCAGCCGAGATCCTCGATCGGATCGCCGACGTGGCAGAGCTCCCAATCCAGCACGGCGGTCAGGCCCTCTTCGTCGAACATCACGTTGCCGACGCGGAAGTCACCGTGGACCAGCGCGGGACGCGCCAACGCCGGCGCGTGTTGTTCCAACCAGCGTCCCACCAGCATCAGAAGCGGGTAGGGCTGCTCTCCCGAGAACCCCTCGAGCAACTGGCGGTACTTGCCCACTTCCGCGAGCGCGAAGCGGCGCCGGTCGTCGCCGCCGGCGGCTCGCCCGGCGATGAACCCGAGGCGCGGATCGTCGAGGTCAACCGCGTGAATGCGCGCGAGTTCGCGGCCGAGGTCGCGTGGCAGTGCCGAGCGAGTGCGTTCGTAGCGCTGGTCGCGCAGCAGACGCCGCGCGATCGCCTCGCCGGCTACCAGGTCCATCACGAAGAAGGCCCCGCCGAGGCCCTCGCTCTCGTCCCCGTACCAATGGACCGCAGGTACCGTGACACCGCCGCGCGCGGCGGCGGCGAGCAACTCGAACTCTTCCCGACGCACGGTCCCGCCCGCATTGCCGGCGGTGCCGCCCACCGCGTCCAGACGCAGCACCAGGGTGCGCGGGTCGCCGCAGCCGGCGAGGTCGAAGGAATAGACGCGACAGGACGCTCCGCCGGCGAGTTGGCGTAGAGCCGCCACGCGAGCGGGTCGTCCTGTCCGCCGCACCAGGAAGCCCTGCAGCGCATCGACCAACTCTTCGTCTTTCATTGGAAGCCCGGAAAAGCCGCGCGGCCGCGGCCTTGTCTTTGCGCTGGGTAAAGAGTTACATCCCTTCAGTCAACCGCAGGCTCGCAGGCCGAACGACCCTGGCGGGCACGCGAGTCGCCCGCCGCCGTGTTCCATCGATGAAGCTACCGTTCTTCAAGTCCCGTAAGAAGAAGAAGCAAGCGGCGCCAGAGGCGGAAATTCCGGCCGTCCTCGAATCGGATTCCGACACCGGCGCGGCGACCTCGCCGGTGCCCGCGGGCGACAAGCCTCGCAAAGTGCCGGCCGAGCATGTCATCGACTCGCTCGGCTACGCGCTGGCTGCGGTTCCCTCGATCGGCCCCACCGTGAAGGCGTGGCGCAAGCTCGGCTTCGTAGTGTCGCCAGCGTACTCGTTCCTCGGCTGTCAGGCCGCACACATCGACCTGGAGGGAGGCGGGATCCGCTTCCTCGCTGTCGACAACTGCACAGTTTCCACCGCGTTGGTCGAGTTGGTGCGCGAGCGTCTGATCGAAGGCGCCGGCCTGCTCGGGTGGACGTGGACCTGCGCCGAACCGCACCGCTCGGCGGTGGCAATCTCGCAACTGGCGGGAAGCGACTTCCACGACGCTTGCGCCGAGCGCAACGAGACGCTGATACAGATCCCGA
>JACRCR010000099.1 GCA_016218925.1 Deltaproteobacteria bacterium
TCCCACCGACTTGCAGGCGCAGTGGATGTCGCTGATGTGCATCGCCGAAGGTCGCTCGGAGATCCACGAGCGGATTTTCGAGAATCGCTTCATGCACGTCGAAGAGCTGGCGCGCATGGGTGCCGACATCCGCCTGCAACCGGGCGGGCATGCGGTGGTGACCGGCAAGGAAATGCTGTCGGGAGCGCCGGTGATGGCTACCGATCTGCGCGCCAGCGTGTGTCTGGTGCTGGCCGGCGTGGCAGCCCAGGGTGTTACCGAAGTGCTGAGGATCTATCACCTCGATCGCGGCTACGAACACATCGAGGAAAAACTCGCCGGACTCGGCGCGCGCGTGCGGCGCGAACCGATGGGAAGTTAACCGTGATGGCGGACAAAAAGAAGAAAGCGGGCGCGCGTGAGAGTGCGAAGAATGTCGTGACAGCCGCTGCGAAAGCGAGCGGCACAGCAGTCGTGAAGCCGAACGCGACGCTCGGCGCGAAGGCGAGCGCGAAAGCCGGCGCGAAGGCGAGCGCGAAGCTCGGCGTCAAGCCGCGCGTGGGCGCGACCACGGCGACCGGTGCCAGCGTCAAGCTGCTGCCGCTTCCCGACGGCAGCGTCGCGGCCGTGCGGCGGCTGGCCGAGCTGGCTGCGCGCGGGCGCGGCCCCGGCGGCGTCGAAGCGAAGGTGGTCAAGATTCTCGCGGCGGTGCGCAGCGGCGGCGACGCCGCGGTGGCGCGGCTGACAAAGCAGTTCGACGGTGTGGCGCTCTCGCCCGCGCAGTTCGAGGTGACTCAGGCCGAGATCGCTGCGGCGACCAGCCGGGTGCCCAAGTCGCTGATATCGGCGCTTACCAAGGCTCACGCACGCATACGCTCCTTCCACCTGCGCGAGGTCGAGAAGGGCTTCGAGCGGCGCGAGGATGGAGTGTGTACCGGCGTGCGGGTGGCGCCGCTGGCGCGCGCCGGTGTCTACGTTCCCGGCGGCAAGGCCGCCTATCCCTCCAGTGTGCTGATGAACGTGGTGCCGGCCAGGGTCGCCGGCGTCGGTGACATCACGGTGGTGACGCCGCCGTCGCCGGCGGGAATCCGTGACGAAGTGCTGGCTGCCGCGAGCATCGCCGGCGCCACGCGTGTGCTGCGCATCGGCGGCGCACAGGCGGTGGCGGCGCTCGCCTACGGAACTAAGACGATCGCACGCGTCGACAAGATCGTCGGCCCCGGCAACATCTTCGTGGCCACTGCCAAGAGGCTGGTGTTCGGCGAGGTCGACATCGACATGGTGGCCGGGCCGAGCGAAGTGTTGATCATCGCTGACGACTCGGCCAATCCGGAGTGGGTGGCGGCCGACATGCTGGCTCAGGCCGAGCACGACGAACTGGCTGCGTCGATCTGCATCGCCACCAGCCGCGAGCTGGCCGGGCAGATCGCCCGGGCGCTGGCCCGCCAGTGCGCCGAGCTGTCGCGGGCGGCGATTGCATCGCGTTCTCTGGAGCGCTACGGGACGATCCTGGTCGCGGGCAGCATCGAGAGGGCCTGCGAACTGTCGGACCAGATCGCTCCCGAGCACCTCGAAGTCGTCACGCGCAAGCCCCGCTCGCTGCTGCCGCGATTGCGAAACGCCGGTGCGATCTTCCTCGGAGGCCTCACCACCGAACCGATCGGCGACTACACGGCCGGGCCCAACCACGTGCTTCCCACCGGGGGCTCGGCGCGCTTCGCCTCCCCGCTCGGCGTCTATGACTTCGTCAAGCGAACCAGTATTATCGAGGTCGATCGCAACGGCTTCGAACGTCTGGCCGACGTGACGGTCGCGCTGGCCACTGCCGAAGGCCTGCAGGCTCACGCGCTGGCAGTCACGAAGCGTCGCAAGTCATGAACGACCGCCGGCGCGCCGCATCCGCGTCGGCGCAGTGCGCACCGGATTGGCACAGGCGCGAAGAGCGTCGCATCAGTAGCTGAGCAAAGAGGACAACGAAGTGGCCACACGCAAGAAAGCCTCGCAAGAAGTCGCGCCGGAAAAGACCGCACCAGGCAAGAAGGCAGCGCCCGCGAAGGCCGGCGCCAGGAAGGGCGCGGTACGCAAGAGCGCCGGCAAGAAGAAGCCGGGCAAGAGCGGCGCGACCCCTGCGCGCGCGCGGGCCGCTGCCGCCAAGAGCGGCCGGCAACGCAAGTCCGCGCCAGTGGCCGCCGCCGGCCAGCCGCGACGTGCCGAAGTGCTGCGCGAGACCAGCGAGACGCGCATCAAAGTTGCCCTGGCGATCGACGAGCCCGGTTATTCGATCAGCACCGGGGTACCGTTCCTCGATCACATGCTCGAGGCCTTGTCGCGGCACTCGGGGATCGGTCTGAATGTCGACGCGATCGGCGATACCCATGTCGATGACCACCACACCGTCGAAGACGTGGGGCTGGCCATCGGAGAGGCGCTGCGTCGCGCGCTCGGCGACAAAGCCGGGATAGCGCGCTTCGGACACTTCGAGACTCCTCTCGACGAGGCACTGGTGGCGGTGACGGTGGATCTGAGCGGCAGGCCCTACCTGGTCTACAACCTCAGCCTGAAGCCGCAGCGCATCGGCAGCTTCGACGTCGGGCTGGTCGAGGACTTCATGCAGGCGCTGATGACGGCGGCCGGGATGAACCTGCACATCAACGTGCGTTACGGTCGCAACCCGCACCACATCATCGAAGCGACGTTCAAGTCTCTGGCGAAGTCGCTGGCGATGGCGTGCGCGCGCGACTCCCGCATGGTCGGCATACCCTCTACCAAGGGAAGCCTGGCCGGGTGATCGCCGCGGCTTAGGGCCCGTCGCGAGCACAGTGAACGAGCACAGTGAACGAGAAGACTGAACGAGAAGGCACGGTGATCGCCGTCGTAGATTACGGAGTCGGCAACCTTCGCAGCGTTTCCAAGGCGCTCGAGAAGGTCGGCGCCGAGGTGCGCGTCACTGCCGACCCCGGCCGGATCCGGGCGGCCGACGCCGTGGTGCTTCCCGGTGTCGGAGCTTTCGCGCACTGCATGGACAACCTGCGCAGCGCCGGTCTCGAAGAATGCGTGCGCGAGGCGGCCGCTTCGACGCGCCCGTTTCTGGGCATCTGCGTCGGCATGCAGATCCTGTTCGAGGAGAGCGACGAATTCGGCCGCGTCGAGGGCCTCGGTATTCTTCCCGGCCGCGTGCGCCGCTTTGCGCCGAAGGACCACGCCCTGAAGGTTCCGCACATGGGCTGGAACGAGTTGTTCGTGCGCGCTCGCGCGCCGCACCTGAACGGCATCGACGACGGCACGCGCGTGTACTTCGTGCACTCGTACTACGTGGAGACCGAAGACCCGTCGATCGTCGCGACGACAACACCGTACGCGGTGGATTTCGTTTCCAGCGCGTGGCGCGGCAACATCTTCGCGACGCAGTTCCACCCCGAGAAGAGCCAGGCCACCGGTCTGAGGATCCTCGCGAACTTCGCCGCACTGGTGAGAGGCGGCGCGTCGTGCTGATCCTTCCGGCCATCGACATTCGCGGCGGCCGCTGCGTGCGGCTGTTCCAGGGCGACTACGCGCGCGAGACTGTTTTCGGCGACGACCCGGCGGCGATGGCCGAGCGCTGGCTGGCCGAAGGCGCGCAGGCTCTGCATCTGGTCGATCTGGACGGTGCGCGCGACGGCGCTTCGACCAATCGTGCGGCGGTGCTGGCGATCCTCGCCAGGGCCAAGGCTTGCGGTCGCCCGATAGTCACCGAACTCGGCGGCGGCATCCGCGATCTTGCCGGCGTGGAGAGCTGGCTCGAGGCCGGTCTGTCGCGCGCGGTGATCGGCACCGCGGCGGTGACCAATCCCGAACTCGTCAGCGAGGCCGCGCGACGCTTCCCGGCCCGCGTGTGGGTAGGTATCGACGCGCGCGGTGGCAAGGTCGCGGTGAAAGGCTGGCTCGAGAATACCGCGATCGACGCGATCGTTCTGGCTCGCGACATGCAGAGCCGCGGAGCTGCAGGAATCATCTTCACCGACATCGATCGCGACGGCACCGGTCACGGCGTCGCGGCCGAGTCGACCGCGCGTCTGGCCGAAGCGCTGTCGATACCGGTGGTCGCTTCCGGTGGCGTGGATTCGCTCGATGACGTCAGCCGGCTGCGCGCGGTCGCGCACTGCGGAGTCGAAGGCGTGATCGTCGGTCGCGCGCTCTACGACGGCAAAGTGCGCCTGTCCGATCTGCTTGCCACGGCCGGCGCCGAGCCGTCCGACACGCGAGAGAAATTCTGAGCGGCCGCCCGCGCGCGAAACTCGTCATGCTGGCAAAGCGCATCATTCCCTGTCTGGACGTCAAGGACGGCCGCGTCGTGAAGGGCGTGAACTTCATCGGGCTTCGCGACGCCGGCGATCCGGTGCAGTGCGCCGCGCGCTACGATCAGGAAGGCGCCGACGAGCTGACCTTCCTCGACATCACCGCCAGCCACGAGAAGCGCGGCATCATCCTCGAAGTCGTGCGTCACACCGCCGAGCAGGCCTTCATGCCGCTGACGGTAGGCGGCGGCGTGCGCAAAGTAGAAGACGTTCGCACTCTGCTCAAGGCCGGCGCCGACAAGGTCTCGATCAATACCGCGGCGGTTGCCGACCCCGACTTCGTCGCCACCGCAGCGCGCGCGTTCGGTGCCCAGTGCATCGTCGTCGCGGTGGACGCGCGCAATCGTGCGGCGTCACTCGAATTGACCGCCGACGGCGGTGGGGTGTGCGGTCGCCCGGCGTGGGCTGATACGTATCCGGAGCTTCTGGTAGATCCGGCCGACTCCGAAGGCTGGGAGATCTACACCCACGGCGGACGCCGGCCCACCGGCATCGACGCGGTGAAGTGGGCGCGTCGCATGGAAGAACTGGGCTCGGGCGAGATCCTGCTGACCAGCATGGACCGCGACGGCACCAAAGGCGGCTACGACATCGAGCTGACGCGCGCGGTGGCCGAAGCGGTCGGCATTCCGGTCATCGCTTCGGGCGGAGTCGGCTCTCCCGAGCACATGCTGACCGGCCTGACCCAGGGCAAAGCCGACGCCGTGCTGGCCGCGTCGATCTTCCACTACGGCGAATACACCATCGCCCAAGTCAAACACTACCTCGCCGCCCACGCCGTCTGCGTCCGCGAGTAGGGGTCAAGTCGCGGCTTGCGACATGTCGTCTCGACCGGTCGCAGTTGCGACAAGTGGCACACGGTCGAGTCTCTCTTCGAGCGGCGCACTCCCCTCGCACGCCGCTCCGACTCCCCCTTGTTGCCGCGGCTCCGTGTCAGATCGTCTTCCTATCGTCGCGAAGCGCGGCGCCGGCAACCTCGCGGATTCGGGAATCTCCGCCCCGCAATCGATGACATACGCGGCTATCGCCGATGCAGCGCGCTGGCACGCGAGGTGCAGGCCTTCGCCACGAGGATCTGTCCGTGGGACTGTCTCGCATTCTCGCTCTGCTTCCCGCTGCGTTCTTCATCCTGTCAGCGCCCCCCGTTCACGCCGCTTTCCCCGGCACCAATGGGAAGATCGCATTCCAGACCGCCAGCTCCATTTTCGACCAGCAGTGCGAGGACTCGATCCGGGTCATCGAGCCCGCCGGAACCGGGCTCGAGACGCTGATCGCAGCGCATGTCGAGCCGTGGCCTTCGTGGTCGCCCGACGGCCAGCGGATCGCCTACGTCGTCATGCCGCAGCAGGGGTGGTACCAGATCTGGGTCGCGGATGCCGATGGCGGCGGGGCCGAGATGGTCGCGGTGGGCAAAGAGCCTTCCTGGTCGCGCGACGGCACCAGGCTGGTGTTCCGAAAGCCGAATTGGACACTCGCCATCAAAGACCTCGACAGCTTGGACGAGACTCCGCTCACGATCTTGGAGGGTGAGTACGACCAGCACTCCGAGCCGTCGTGGGACCCGACCGGCGATCGCATCGTGTTCAAGCGATCGCCCGCCATCGTCGACGAAGAGCTCTGGATCGTAAGTGCCGACGGCTCCGGGATGAGACGTCTGACGACACCCGCCGACAACGAGTACGACCGCAATGCGGAATGGTCCCCCGACGGGCAGGCCATCGTATTCGAGAGAGAGACGTCCAACCTGGGCGGCGCCCAGCTTTTCACCGTCGACCCCGAAGGCGGCGAGGCGGCGCAGGTGACGGAGCTCGAGCCTCCGCTGCGCGCGCAGGGACCGGCCTGGTCTCCCGACGGTACGACGATCGCCTACCTCCTCAACGACAGCGTGCACGGCGGCGGCGATCTGTGGATGACCAGCGTCGGCTCGGGCAACGGCGAGCGCGTGACGACGCTCGGCGGCTGCGTCGGCAACGGGCCTCTGGAGTGGCAGAGACGGGGCTCGGCGTTCGTCGTCAACACCTCGAATTCCGACGCGGGTGACGTGTCGGCGGGCGACGGCGAGTGCGACACCGGCGCCGACCTTCCCGGCGGCAAGCCGGCGTGCACATTGCGCGCGGCGATCGAAGAGTCGAACGCCCACGCGGGCAAGGACGTCATCACTTTCGACGCGCTCGATCCCGTACTCTCCGGTGAAGGCCGCTTGGACGTGACGGACCCGGTGCTCATCGACGGTTCCACCCATCCGACCGACCACCGGATCGTACTGCTCAACCACTGGTTGTTCATTTCGGCGGGCGGCACGACGATCCGCGGTTTAGCCGTCTGGGGATACGGGACGCCCGCCATCACCTTGACCGAACTCGGGGGCAACGTCATCGAAGATACCTGGCTGGATTCGATGCTGGTCGAGTCTGGCAACAACCGCATCGGCGGGTCCAGCCACGACCCGGACGTCTGCAACGGATCGTGCAACGCGATCCGTGGAGGACAGGGCATCGCCACCTGTCTGACCCTTCGTGGCGTCGGCGCGACCGGGAACCTGATCTACGGCAACTTCATCGGTCTGACGCCCAACGGCGATCCTCACCCGCAAGGTGAGCGCCAGGATTTCGGTATCAAGATCATCGAAGGTGCATCCGCCAACGTCATTGGTGGCCCGGAAGAGGGCCAGGGCAACGTGATCTCCGGCAGCGACTCCGTCGCCGTTCTCGTCACCGGTGGCGATTCCAACCGCATCGAGGGCAACCGCATCGGGACGGAGCCCGACGGGGCGCACGAGGCCACGAGCACCCAGGCCGCCGGAGTGGAGATCGCCGGCTCCGACAACGACTGCACGAACAACCAAGTGGGCGGCAACCTCATCTCCGGTTTCTACGCACGTGCGGTGGGGATCTCCGGACCCACGGCCAGGAACAATGCGGTCTATCTGAACCTGATCGGCACGGCCGCCGACGGCGTCAGTCTCATCGGAAGCGGCGATGGCGTTGAGGTCCAGCAAGGCGCCGCCGACAACCTCGTCGTTGGCAACAACGTCGCGTTCGCCGACCGCGCCGTGCGTATGTTCGCGGCCACTGGCACCCTGGTCGCGTTCAACACTCTTCACGACAGCAAGATCGGCGTGCAGGTACTGCCGGACACCGTCGATTCCGATATCTCGAACAACGAGATCCACGACAACGAGATGGGAATTTCAGTGGAAGGCGACCTCGCCGGCGAGACCGTACGCAACCGCATCTCGGCGAACACCATCCACGACAACCGATCGACGACGCTCTCGGGCCTCGGGATCGATCTCGGCGCCGACGGGCCGACGTCGAACGACGTGGGCGACGCCGACTCGGGGCCGAACGATCGACTGAACTTCCCGGTCTTCAGCGCGGCCACCGTCGTGGCGGGCGGAGGCTTGCACGTCGAGGGCTCGTTCGATACCGGGATCGGCGCTCGCGCCTACACGATCGAGTTGTTCGCCAACTCCGCCTGTGACGCCTCCGGCTACGGCGAGGGCGAACGCTTTCTCGGCTTCATCGCGGCGACGACCGATTTCTCCGGGCGCTACGTGATCGACGACACTTTGCCCGATGCCGACGTCCAGTCGCGTGAGATCATCACCGCCACCGCGACCGACGACAAGGGCAGCACCTCCGAGTTCTGCGAGTGCATCCAGGCGCTGCCCGGCGGCACGACCACTACGACGCTGCCGGCGCAGAAATGCGGCGATCCGATCAACCCGATGGCACCGCTGGCCGGCGTGTTCGAC
Organism: Deltaproteobacteria bacterium; assembly: GCA_016218925.1. Lineage (GTDB taxonomy): Bacteria > Desulfobacterota > Binatia > UBA1149 > CAITLU01 > CAITLU01. The sequence goes on from JACRCR010000099.1 coordinate 8,071, forward strand.
ATCACCGCCAGCGATGCGCTGTTCGCGCTCAAAGCTGCGGTAGGGTCGGTGACGTGCGAGCTTTGCGTCTGCGACGTGAACGACTCGAGCAACATCACGGCCTCGGACGCGCTGGCAATTCTTCGCGACGCGGTCGGCCTGCCGATCGACCTTCAGTGCCCGCCGTGCTGAGCGGCCGGCGGGGCGTCGGCGTTACGGCCGAGCAACGCTTGCGCCGGCAGCGCTCAGGGGCAGGTCATGTCGAGCCCGCAGACGTTGGCGCTCAGTTCGTTTCCGGAGAAGGTCTGATTGCCGCTGGCGTTGTTGAACGAGAACGCGTTGAGGCCGCCGCCGCCGCCGCCGGATAAGCCGTACGAATCGTTGGCGTACGAGACGTTGCCATGGACCCAATTGATCGTGTTCTCATGGATATCTTCTCCTTCGATGCGTTCGGCAGCACTTCGTGCCGCGGCGCGGGATAGTGAGGTTGCGGCGCGAAGTGAGTCAAGCAGCCGCGAATCGGTGAACGCGAAGAAGCGGTCCGCGCCGTCTCACGGTCCGGTCTTGCAGGCGGCGGCGATCAGCTCCGCGGCGCCGCTCTCTGGAGGCACTTCAGTTCCGGCACCGGCGCTCGGCCGATGGCGGCGAACGCCTCGCGATGCAGCGCGTGCAGCCGCTCTTCGATTTCGCGTCGGATGCCCTCGAGAGCAGCGGCATCGGTGTCGGACGGAATGACAACCGGTCCGCTCAGTTCGGCGGAGATTGCAGCCAGCGGCAGCGGGATCATCGTGCGATCCCAGGTCGGCGCATACACCGCGCGGCTGGCGCGGATCTTGATGCACCACAGCTCCGCATCCGTCTCCAGCGCCAGCAGTCCGAAGCCCGGCTTGCACGCGCCGGCAGGCCCGTACGAACCGTCGGGCGTGATCGCCATCACGAAGCCTTCGGCCGCGCGAGCCTTGCCGTAGCGGATCATGTCCCGCAGCGCGCCGTGGGTGCGCCGCCGGCTGGCCCTCTCGCTGGTTCCGCCGCGAACTGTGGTGTGTCCGAGCGAGGCCATCGCCGCCGCGATGATGTCACCGGCGTCGCCGATGGCAGCCAGCCCGCACACCGGCAGCCCGCGCAGGAACCACGGCGCGGCGAACACGTCCTGGTGCAGCATCAGCAGTACGATGCGCGCGCCGCTGCGGTGCCTGGCGATCAGCGCGCGTGTGGCCGACTCGTCGGCGCGGCCGGTCGCGTAGACCAGTCGCATATAGGCACGGTAGAGCGCCGGCAGGCAGCGCGCCGCCACGCTCACGCCGGCTTTCTTCGCGCGTCGCGAGAATGGAAGCCTGCTGGAGGGCTCAGGGCCGCTCAAGAAAACTAGCCGTGCTGCTCTTCGAGCCAGCGCTCCGCGTCGATGGCCGCCATGCAGCCGCTGCCGGCCGCGGTGATCGCCTGGCGGTAGATGGAGTCCTGCACGTCGCCGCACGCGAACACGCCTTCGACGCTGGTGTAGGTGCGGCCCGGCCTGGTGACCACGTAGCCCTTTGAGTCGAGCTCGAGCTTGCCGGCGAAGATCGCGGTGTTGGGCGCGTGACCGATCGCCATGAAGACGCCGTCGCAGGCCAGCTCGGAGGTCGCTCCGGTGGCGGTATTGCGCAGCCGCACGCCGCGCACTCCGGTGCCGGGTTCGCCGAGCACTTCGTCGATGGTGGTGTTGAGCAGGAACTCGGTCTTGGGGTTGGCGCGGGCGCGGTCGAGCATGATCTTGGAAGCGCGGAACTCTTCACGGCGGTGGATGATGGTGACCGAGCTTGCGAACTTCGTCAGGAAGTTGGCCTCTTCCATCGCCGAGTCGCCGCCGCCCACCACCAGCACCTTCTTGCCCTTGAAGAAGAAGCCGTCGCAGGTGGCGCATGCCGAGACGCCGTGACCCATCAGGGTTTTCTCGGAGGGGATGCCGAGCAGCCGCGCGGTGGCGCCGGTGGAGACGATCAGCGCATCGCAGGTGAAGTCGCCATCGGTGCTGTGCAGAGTGAAGGGCCGCTTGGCCAGATCCACCGACTCGATGTCGCCGGTCGCGAACTGGGTACCGAAGCGCGCTGCCTGCTCGCGAAACTGCGCCATCATGTCTGGGCCCATCACGCCTTCGGGATAGCCCGGGAAGTTCTCGACTTCGGTGGTGATGGTGAGCTGCCCGCCCGGCTGACTGCCTTCGATGACGAGCGGGGCCAGGTTGGCGCGGGCCGCGTACAGCGCTGCGGTCAGGCCGGCGGGGCCCGAGCCGAGAATGATCACTTTGTGGTGTGTCGTTGCCATCGTCGTCTCGCCGGAATGCTCGGGATAGGGTCGCGCCCGGCCGCAGGTCGGCTATCGGCGCGAGCGCGATCCGTATAAGAAACACGCTGGAGGCATGCAAACCATGTCGGATTTCACCCACCTCGACGAGAAAGGCCGCGCGCGCATGGTCGACGTCGGCGGCAAGGACATTACCGAGAGGCGGGCGACCGCACGTGGAAGGCTGAGGACCAGCGCCGATACGCTCGCGCGCATCATGCAGGGCGATCTGCCCAAGGGCGATGTTCTTGCGGTCGCGCGCACCGCCGCGATCCTCGCCGCCAAGAAGACGCCCGACCTGATTCCGCTGTGCCACGCGCTGCCGCTGTCGTCGGTCGAGGTTTCGTTCGCTGCCACCGGCGAAGCGGGAGTTCTCGAGATCGAAGCACGAGTGGCGGTGTCGGCACGCACCGGCGCCGAGATGGAAGCCCTTACCGCCGTGGCGATCGCCGGACTGACCGTCTACGACATGTGCAAGGCGATCGACAAGACGATGACGCTGACCGACGTGCGCCTGGTGGAGAAGAGCGGCGGGCGCAGCGGGCACTTCCGCCGCGCGGGCGAGTAGCAGAGCGGATCAGGGCAGCCGCCTGCGGCAGCGGTCGCGCCGCGACTGGTTTTCCAAAGTCATTACAGATCGGCTCTGACGCGCGGCGCCCGTGCGGTCTACGCTCGGCGCATGGACAGCAACGGATGCGCGCGAAAGTTCGGGACTGCGCAAGGCCGCAGCGGCGACGACTCGGCCGACGAGCCTGGCGATGACCGCAGCGACAATTCGGCGGCCCACGCCAACGATTCATCGCCGCTGGCGTGGCCCCAGAGCGAGAGACCGCGCGAGCGTCTGCTCGAACTGGGCGCTTCGGTACTTAGTGACGGCGAGATTCTCGCGCTGATTCTCGGCACCGGGCACCGGCGCGCCGGAAGTGCTCTGGCGGTGGCGCGCTGTCTGCTCGCGTCGTTCGTCGACCTGCGCGGCGTGGTCGGAGCGCCGATCGCCGAACTGGCCGGCGTCGCCGGAGTGGGGCGTGCCCGCGCCGCCAAGCTTCACGCCATCGCCGAACTGGCGCGGCGCCTGCACGTCGAGAGGCTCGACCCCGGAATCGTGCTGTCATCGTCGTCAGCCGTGTATGCCCACTTCGGCCCGCTGCTGGCCGACGAGAAGCGCGAAAGTTTCTACGGCGTGCTGCTCGACGGCAAGAACCGCGTGATGAGCAAGGTGAGGATCTCGCAGGGCTCGCTCGGTGCCTCGCTGGTGCATCCGCGCGAAGCCTTCCGTCCGGCGGTGAGGGAGGCGGCTGCTGCGATACTGTTCGTGCACAACCACCCGAGCGGCGATCCCACCCCGAGCGCCGAAGATCGGCGCATCACCGAGCGCCTGCGCCGCGCCGGCGAAGTGATGGGAATCAGCGTCCTCGACCACGTCGTAGTGGGCCGAGGGAAGTTCTGGTCGTTCGCCGACAATGGCTGGTGAGGCGCGGGGCGGGCCGCCGATAGCGGGCCGTCTGCGGCGTTGGGCGCGGCACGCTCACTCCGGCGTACCTCCGGTACGCCTGCGTTCGCTAGCACCGCGCCCGCCTTGCAGCCGACCCACTCTCGACGCCCCGCGTGGTGCAAGCGAGGGCGATGCACGAACTCGACGGCCCGCGTGGTGCAAGCGAGGGCGATGCACGAACTCGACGCCCCGCGTGGTGCAAGCCAGGGCGATGCGCGAACTCGATGCGCGCGAGATTCGAGTGCGAAACTAGAAAGGGATGTCGTCGTCTGCTGGTGGCGGGGGCTCGCCTTCGTAGCCGCTGCCTCCGCCGCCACCACCGCCACCGCCTTCAGCGCCGCGACCACCGCCGCCGCCGCCGGGGCCGCCGATGAATTGCACGCGGTCGGCGACGATCTCGGTGGTGTAGCGGTCGTTGCCGTTCTGGTCCTGCCACTTGCGGGTCTGCAGGCGGCCTTCGACGAA
>JACRCR010000017.1 GCA_016218925.1 Deltaproteobacteria bacterium
CCACTGCAAGATGAACGGCAGCGTGTTTTCCATCTTCTGGCTGGCGACTTCCTTGCCGTCGACCTTCAGTACGCCGGTGCCGCCCTGACCGAGACCGCTGTAGCTGCCCAGTGCCAGCGTGGCTGCGCCGAGCCCATCGTACTTGAACTCGAACGCGAGCGTGTGCTTGCCGGGCGTCAGTTGCGGGCCTTCCCAGCGCACGCGCTTCAAGTCGACCAGGTTCCACAAGAACACCGGCTTGCCCTTGGCAACGTAGAACCCGTAGCCGCCGAAACGCCCACCCTGCGTGATCAGCATACCGTCGGCCCCACCCTGCGGGACTTCTACCTCGGCCTTGAACGCGTACGACGAGTTCAGCAGGCTCGGTGCATCGCCGTTGGGTGTGCCGGTGAGTGGCCGCGTCCAGGTGAACGCGCTGCGACCGGCGGTGAGACTGGGCCGCTGCGCGACGAGGCGCGCGGTGATCGACGCGTCGAGCGGCAGTACCTGGTACCTGGCCGTTTCCTTCCAGAATAACTCCTGCATCTCCTTCAGTTTGGCCGGGTTCTTGGCTGCGAGATCGTCGCACTGCGTCCAGTCGTGCCTGAGGTCGTAGAGTTCCCACGGATAGTCCAGCACGCTCTGTCTGGGCGGGACATGATCCCACGGCGTGCGCATGACCTTGGTGCCGGCGATCCAGCCCTCGTGGTAGATCGCGCGGTCGCCGAACATCTCGAAGTACTGGGTCGTGCGAGTCGACGGCGCCGACGCGTTCTTCTCGTCGAACGTGTACATCATGCTGACGCCCTCGATCGGGCTCTGCTTGATGCCGTCGACGAACTGCGGGGCCTCGAGCTGCGCGGCTTCCAGGATCGTCGGTACGATGTCGATGACGTGATGGAACTGATGGCGGATGCCGCCCTTGTCGGTGATCACCTTCGGCCACGAGATCGCCATGCCTTGACGGATGCCGCCGAAGTGCGAGGCGATCTGTTTGGTCCACGAGAACGGAGAGTCGAACGCCCACGCCCACGGTACCGCCATGTGATTGTAGGTCTTGTCGCTACCCCACGCGTCGTAGAAGCCGGCGAGCTGGGCCTCGACCGGCGGATTGATGCCGTTGAACATCGCAACTTCGTTGGGCGTACCGTTGAGCGTCCCTTCGGCACTGGTGCCGTTGTCGCCTTCGATGTAGATGATCAATGTGTTGTCGAGCTTGCCCATGTCCTCGACCGCCTGAATCACGCGACCGATTTCGTCGTCGGCATAGGCCACGTAGGCGGCAAAGACGTCAACCTGACGGAGGAACAGTTTCTTCTCGTCGGCTGAGAGCTGGTCCCATTCCTTCAGGATGTCCTTCGGCCATGGCGTCAGCTTGGCGTCGGCGGGGATCACGCCGAGTTTTTTCTGGTTGGCGAAGATCTGCTCGCGCAGTGCGTTCCATCCCTTGTCGAACAGGTGCATGTCGCCGATCTTCCTGATCCACTCCGGTGTCGGGTGGTGCGGCGCGTGGGTGGCACCGGGCGCGTACTTGATGAAGAAGGGCTCGTCGGGCGCGAGCGCGTTGATGCGATTCATGTAGTCGATCGCTTCGTCCGCCATCGCGGTAGTGAGGTTCCAGCCCGGCTTGTCCTGGTATGGGTAGATAGGCGTCGTGTTGCGCACCAGGTTACCGGGTTCCCACTGGTTGGTGTCGCCACCCATGAAACCGAAGAAGTACTCGAAGCCCATTCCGATCGGCCACTGGTCGAAGGGGCCGGCCTGGCTGGACTGGAACTCCGGCGTGTTGTGGTTCTTGCCGAACCAGGCGGTGCGATAGCCGTTGTCTCTCAAGATGCGCCCGATTGTCGCTTTGTCCTTGGTGATGACGCTGTCGTAGCCCGGATATCCGGTGGCCTGTTCGGCGATGACTCCGTAACCCGCCGAGTGGTGGTTGCGACCGGTGATCAGCGCAGCGCGGGTGGGCGAACACAGCGCGGTGGAGTGGAAGTTCGTGTAGCGCAATCCGCTCGCCGCGATCCGGTCCAGCGCCGGCGTCGGAATCACGCCGCCGAACGTGCTTGGCACGCCGAAGCCTGCATCGTCGGTGATGATCAGCAGGACGTTGGGCGCTCCCTTGGGCGGTACGATGCGCGGCGACCAGTAAGTCTTCGAATCTTCGGTGGTACGCCCGATCTTGCCACCAAACTTCGCCGGCGGCGCCGGCAGTTGTTTGCCGTCGATGGTCGTGGTGGCGGCGGGCGATCCGGGCTCGCCACCGACCTGCTGGGCCACAGATGGTGCCGCACTCAGTGTCGCGGTCAGAATTGCCAGAAGCGCCCAAATGCCATGCCGGAGTCCGTTCATCTGCGTCCCTCCCGAGCGCCCGCACGCGGGCGCACCTTCGCATGATCGATCCGTCGCGTGGTTGCCGCGCGAACGCGGTCTGAGCTAACGACGAAGCAGCCCTGGAGCAAACGGCGACGAGCCGCGGCATCCGGCGTGCCTTTGCGGCCACGCCGCGTTAGGGCTTCCTCCCGATACTGCAGACACAAGGGGACGACATGACCACCAACGACAACGATCCCGGCACCTACACGTTGTGGGGCGCCGCACACTCCTACTACACCGGCAAGATCCGCTCGTACCTCTTGAAGAAGAGAGTCGCGTTTCGCGAACTGCACCCTTCCCATCCGGACTTCCAGGCGCGCATCCTGCCGGCGGTGCGACATTGGGTGGTGCCGATCATGGAAACACCCGAGGGCGAAATCCTGCAGGACAGCTCCGACATGATCGCGCATCTGGAGGCACGGTTCGCGCAGCCGCAGATGATACCCGACACTCCGGTGCAGCGCGCGGTCGCATGGCTGCTCGGCGCTTTCGGCTCAGAAGCACTGCTACCGGCGGGGATGTCGTACCGCTGGTCGTATCGCGCCGAGCAGGAGCGATTCCTGAGCGGTGAGTTCGGCCGCGCCGTCTATGCGGGACCCGATCGCGAGGCGCGCCATCGGGCGGGGCTGCGGATCATGGACTATTTCAACGACTTTCTGCCGATCTTGGGCGTGACGCCGGAGACGATCGCGACCGTCGAGACCGCGTACTGCGAGCTGCTCGACGCTCTCGACGTCCACTTCCAGAACTACCCGTATCTTCTCGGCGGTCGTCCGAGTATCGCCGACTTCGGGTTCATGGCGCCGCTCTACGCGCATCTGTCGCGCGATCCGGTACCGGCAACCTTGATGAAGAACCGCGCGCAGAATGTCTATCGCTGGACCGAGCGGATGAACCTGGCGAGCATCGCCGACGGCGAGTTCGGCGATTGCCCGGAAAGCTATCCGGCCAACGACGAAATCCCGCCCACGCTCGAACCGGTGCTGCGGTTGATCTTCCAGGATTGGGGCGCCGAGTTGCTCGCCAACGCGGCGTTCTTCAACGCGTGGATTGCGAGCAACCCCTCGCTACCCGTGGGGCAGGTCGTCTGCGCGGGCGGCAACCGAAAGGTACATCCGACTCTGGGGTTCCTGGACTACCAGTGGCGCGGCCGCAGCATCCGTCGCCACAGCCTGCCTCACGCGTTGTGGCGCTTCGACGAGGCGGCAGAGTGTGCGCGCTCGCTCCGCGGCGACGCACGCGCCCGCTTCGATGCGCTGGTGCAGCGCACCGGCGGCGAGCAGGTGATGGCGATCCGGTTGGCGCGTCCGATGAAGCGCCAAGACTACGTGCTGGTTCTGGCCTGACAGCGCCAGCGATGGTGGCGATGCCCTCTTTCCCCCTGGCCGGCACCGACCGGGGGGCCGCGGCCGGGGCGGGTCCGAGCCGGGTCAGTCTTCGATTTTCTGGTCCCCCGTGCACAAGCGGGCGGATTTGTGGTGGGGAACCGCAGCAGGGACCGTCAAAGCGCTTGACCGAAGTGGGGCGCCGGGGGTACACCGTGGGGACCGGTGGGTGGCAATGGGTGAGCGGTAATCCTCCATTGCGAGTGGGTCGGGGTTGGGCGTCTACGGACGTGTGTTGTTGCCTTGGGTGTGTCGGTTGCTGCCCACCGGTCAATCAGATGATGCATGTTCTCGGGAACTTACTACCACACTTTGGATGAAAAGGGACGCATCGCGATTCCCAGAAAATTCCGCGAGCTGCTCGGTGGCCAGAGTGAAATCCGCGTAGTCGTCACCCGCTGGGTGGGGCGTCTGCCAAAGACGGTCGACGTCTTCCCCAGGCCCGAGTGGGACAGGCTGCTCGAACGGGTAGGCGATATGCCGGAGTTCGACGACGACACCGTCGAGTTCAGGCGGCGCTACGTCCATCCGGCCCACGAACTGGTCCTCGACGCCCAAGGTCGCATTCTGATACCGCCGAAGCTGCGCGAGCAGATCGGCTTGATCAAGGAAGCGGTGTTCACCGGCGACGGGCGCAAGTTCATGGTCTGGGATCGAGACCACTGGGAGCACCAGCAGGAAGCTGACGAGAAGTCCGGCGCCGGCAAGCTCGGCGGTCTCAAGTTGTAGTGGAGGACAGGCAAAGGCTCGGCCGGCATCTGCCGGTGATGGCGGATGAGGTGTTGACGGCCCTGGCGGTGAGGCCGGGGGGTCGCTACGTAGACGCGACCGTTGGGGAGGGCGGGATGAGCGAAAGGCTGCTGGACGCCTGTTCGCCGGATGGCCGGCTTCTCGCCCTTGATTGGGACGAGGAAGCGCTGGCGCTGTCAGCCTCACGCCTGGCCCGTTTCGAGGGCCGCGTCAATTTTGTAAGAAGCTCCTTCGCCGAACTCCGCCGCGTGCTTGCCGAAGTGGGCTGGGGCGAGGGCGCCGACGGCATCATCGTCGACCTCGGAGTTTCCACGCTGCAACTGGGCCGCGACGCGCGCGGGTTTTCGTTCCAGGTCGATGCGCCGCTCGACATGCGCATGGACCAGCGCCTGGCCGAGACCGCGGCCGACCTTTGCAACACACTGCCCGAGCGCGAACTGGCCGATACCATCTATCAATACGGTGAAGAGCGCGCGTCGCGGCGCATCGCGCGCGCGATCGTGCAGCGCCGCGCCGAGACTCCCTTACGTACCACAGGCGATCTGCGCGCCTCGGTACTGTCGGCCGGAGTGCGCGGGCGCCCGGGTCACGATCCGGCGACCCGCACCTTCCAGGCGCTGCGGATCGCGGTCAACCGCGAACTCGAGCAGCTCGAATCGCTGCTCGAGCGTGGCTGGGAACTATTGCGTCCGGGCGGACGGCTGGCGTTTCTCACCTATCACTCACTCGAGGATCGGCTCGTCAAACAGGCCTTCACGATGTGGAGCGCGAGTTGTCTGTGTCCTCCCGAGCGCCCGGTGTGCGGTTGCGGATGGTCGCCGAAAGTCCGTCGCATCACGCGTCGAAAACAAACCGCTTCGCAACAGGAAATCTTACGCAACCCGCGCGCTCGCAGTGCAGGCCTGCGCGTCGTAGAGAGGCTCGCCGCATGAACGTCAAACGAACCATCCTCGTCGGATCCTCGGGTCACGAGAGCGCGGACCTATGGGAATTGCTGACGCGCTCGGCGGTGCTGGATCCGGGCGAGAAGAGTCTGCGCGGCAAGCTCGCCGTGCGCATGTTCTTCTTCGCCGTGTTGCTCGGCGGACACGTGTGGGTGCGTATGCAGGCCCAGGATCTCGGCTATGAAGGCGAGGCGCTGGGCCGCATCATTCACCGCCTCGACCAGGAGCGCATGGAGTTGGAGATGGCGACCGCACGCGAGTCGAGTCCGGCTCTGCTCGCCTCGCGCGCCCGCGAACTGGGCATGCAGAAGGCCGCCGCGGGGCAGATCCGCCGCATCGATGCGCAGCCGTAACCGATTCAGCGCCAACCTGTTCTGGGTCGCGGCGTGCTGCGCGCTGGGCGGCGCCAGCATCGTCGGGCGCATGACGTTCCTGACGGTGGTGCGCGGCGACCAGATGCTCGAAGCCGGACTGCGCGAGAAATGCCACGACAGCGTACACATGGCCTACCGCGGCCCGATCGTCGACCGCAACGGCGTGGTGCTGGCCACGACGGTCTCTGCGTCGATGGTCTCGCGCGAAAGGCCTTACGTCTATGACCGGGCCCACGCCGCAGTGCTCGCCCCGCTGCTCGGCCAGGACCCGGCCCGTCTCGACGAACGTCTGCGCGAGGGCGGCGATTCGTTCCTGTGGCTCTCCAACGGTGTCGACGAAGACACTGCGACCGCGATCCGCAACCTGACGATCCCGGGCGTCGGCATTCACGTCAGCCAGCAGCGCAGCTATCCGCAGGGTCTCACCGCGGCCCACGTCATCGGCTTTGCAGGGCGCGACTCCAAGGGCCTCGAAGGAGTCGAGAAGCTCTTCGACAACCAGATCCGCGGCGAGTCGGTTACCGTCAACGTCTGCAAGGACATCTACGGGCGCGTGTTCCTGAGCAACAGCGAAGACACCGGCATGAATCGCGGCGCCACCGTCCACCTGACTCTGGACGCGACGCTGCAGAGCATCGCCGAGACCGAGCTCGCCAAGCAGGTCGCCGCCGTCCACGCCGCCGCCGGCGCGGTGGTGATGATGGATCCGCACACCGGCGAGATCCTGGCGCTGGCCAACGTGCCGACCTTCGATCCCAACGAAGTGGAGGCCAGCCCGTCGGCCGCCCGCCGCAACCGCATCGTCACCGACCTGTTCGAGCCGGGCTCGACCATGAAGCCGTTCGTGGTCGCCGGCGCCCTCGACGCCGGCCTGATCAAGCAGGAGGACAAGTTTTTCTGCGACAACGGCCGTTTCTACGTCGAGGGCTGGCACAAGCCGATCCGCGACCACCACCCCTACGGCTGGCTCGACACGACCGGCGTGATCCGCGTCTCGAGCAACATCTGCTCGGCCAAGATCGGCCTGATCCTGGGACCCCACCGCCTCTACGACTACCTGAGCGCCTTCGGATTCGACCGTCCCACCCACATAGAGATGGTCGGTGAGCGGCGGGGCCTGGTGTTGCCGCCCGACAAGTGGCGCAAGATCCACAACACAACCATCAGCTTCGGCCAGGGCATCAGCGTCACCGCGCTGCAACTGGCCACCGCGTACGCGACGCTGGCCAACGACGGGGTGCGCATGCAGCCGCGTATCGTGCAGCGGGTCACCGACCAGTACGGCTCTACTCTCAAGTACTTCCCGCTTCAGGAAGAGCGCCGCGTGGTGAGCGCCGAAGTCGCCCGCCAGATGCGCCAGATGATGGCCACCGTGGTGGCCAAAGGCGGCACCGCGGCGCGCGCGCAGATCGACGGGGTGCCGGCCGCTGGCAAGACCGGTACGGCGCAGAAAGCCGAACACGGCGGTTACAGTTCCGACCGCTGGCTCGCCTCTTTCGCCGGTTTCTTCCCGGTCGAGAACCCGCGCGTGGTGGTCGTCATCATGATCGACGAGCCCAAGGGAGCGGTGCACTACGGCGGTCTGATAGCGGCGCCGGTGTTCAAGGCGATCGCCGAAGACAGCCTCGACTACCTCGGCGTCGAACGCGAACTGCCGCCGCCGAGCGACGAGATCGATCGGTACTTCTCGCCGCGCCCGGGCGACGCCGCCGAGCTTCTCGAAGCCGCCGGTCCTCCCACCACGCTGCAGCCGGGCAGCGGCGTGATGCCGGACCTGCGCGGACTCCCGTTGCGCTCGGCGATGAAGGCCCTCGGCGACTGCAACTGCGACGTCCACGTGGAGGGACACGGCTTCGTCGTGGCCCACGAGCCGGCCGCCGGTCATCCGCTGGACACTTCTTCGTCGGTCTCTCTCAAACTCGCGCAGAACCTATGAGCATCGCGCGCGACGCAGAACTGGGCCGTCTCGTAACAGGAGCGCGGTCTCGGGGTCTGCGTGGCGAACTTCGGGCCGACGGCGCGATCCGCGTGCGCGGGCTGGCCTACGACTCGCGGCGTGTCGCGCCCGGAGATCTCTTCTTCGCGCTACCGGGCACGCGCACCGACGGTTCGGCATTCGTCGACGCGGCGCTGGCGGCCGGCGCGGTCGCGGTGGTGTGCAGCGCTGACCAGGCCCGGGCGGACCTGCCCTGTTTCGCGGTGCCCGAAGGCCCCGACGTACTGTCGGCCGCTGGCGTGCTCGCGTCGGCGTTCTACGGCGATCCCTCGGAGAGTTTCGAGTTGGTCGGAGTCACCGGCACCAACGGCAAGACGAGCTGCACCTATCTGCTCGAGAGTGTGTGGAAGCGCGAAGGCCGCCGGCCCGGAGTGATCGGCACCATCGTACAGCGCTGCGGAGCGTTCGAGAGGACCTCGGCGATGACCACTCCGTCGGCGATCGACGTGCAGGCGGTACTGGCCGAGATGGCCGGCGCCGGCTGCGACCGCGTGGCGATGGAAGTGTCGTCGCACGCTCTGGATCAGCGGCGAGTGGCCGGGTGCCGCTTTCGAGCCGCCATCTTCACCAACCTGACCCGCGATCACCTGGACTACCACGACACCGAGGACAGTTACTTCGCCGCCAAGGCGTCGCTGTTCCGGCTGTATCTGCAGCCGGGACGCGGCGCCGCGGTGCTCAACGCCGACGATCTCAGGGTCGGGCAGCTGGCGCTCGAGCTTCCGGGTTTCGACGTGTGGACGTATTCGTGCCGCCAGCGCCGCAGCGCCGCGGCGCCGCGCGCCAGTGTCGTGCGTGCACAGTGCACGCTGGCGGGGATCCGCGCGATGCTGGATCTGGACGGCACCCGCGTCGAGGTCGTGTCACCGCTGGTCGGTGCCGCCAATCTCTCCAACATCGTCGCGGTCGCGGCCGCCGCCCGCGCGCTCGGCGCCGCCCCGGAGGTGATCGGCGAGGGGTTGTCAGCGTGTCCGCCAGTGCCCGGCCGCATGGAGAGAGTCTCGGTCGCGACTCGATCTGGCTTGCCCGCCGGCGCCGCCGCGCCGGCGGTATTCGTCGACTACGCGCACACCCCTGATGCGCTCGAGCGCAGCCTGCGCGCGCTGCTTCCCGAGACGCGCGGCCGTCTGATCGTCGTGTTCGGCTGCGGCGGCAATCGCGACCGCGGCAAGCGCCCGATCATGGGCCGCATCGCCGGCCAACTGGCGTCGTTGGTGGTGCTCACCTCCGACAACCCGCGCGACGAGAAGCCGCGCGACATCATCGCCGAAATCGAAGAGGGCATCGGCGATCTGCTGCCCGAGTTGCGGCCCGCGCCGGCGTCCGGTTCGAGCGCCGCCGAACTTGCCGCCGCGGCCGGCCGCGGCTATCTCGTGCTGCCCGATCGCGAGCAAGCTCTGCAGACGGCCATCGCCGCGGCCGGCCCCGACGATGTCGTGATGATCGCCGGCAAGGGACACGAAGACTATCAGGAGGCCAGTGGGGTGCGCCGTTCTTTCGATGACCGAGTTCTGGCCCGCCACTATCTGGCGCGGTGCCTCGAGCGCGGCGGCCCCGGCGGAGGCGCCGCGTGAGGCTGGGCGAGGCCGCGACCGCGATGTCGACGTCGCTGAGCGGCGGCGACGAGGCTTCGCGCTACACTCGCGTAGGCACCGATAGCCGCAGCGCCCGCGCCGGCGACCTGTTCTTCTGCCTCAAAGGCGAGAACTTCGACGGTCACGACTTCATCGCAGCCGCGGCCGCGGCCGGAGTGGCTGCGGTGGTATGCGAGAAGGGACGCGCGGTGGCCGGGCTCCCCGTCGCGTTCCTCGAGGTGGCCGACACGCTGCGCGCGCTCGGCGACCTGGCGGCCGCGCACCGGCGCCGCTTCACGCCGGCGATCGTGGCGGTGACCGGCTCCAACGGCAAGACGACCACCAAGGAGATGCTGCGCGCGATTCTCGCCGAGCACTTCGGCGCCGACCACGTGCTGGCCACGCAGGGCAACCTGAACAACCTGATCGGCGTGCCGCTGACCCTCTTCCGTCTCGGCGCCGAGCACCGGGCGGCGGTGATCGAGATGGGCATGAGCATTCCCGGCGAGATCGCGCGGCTGGTCGAGATCACCGCTCCCGCCGTCGGTCTGATCACCTGCGTCGCCTCGGCTCACCTCGAAGGCCTCGGGTCCATCGAGGGCGTGGCGCGCGCCAAAGGCGAACTGTTCGCGGGGCTGCCCGATGGCGCCGTCGCGGTCGTAAACGCCGACGATCCTCAGGTGGTCGCGCAGGCGCCGCGCTTTGCCGGACGTCGAGTCTACTTCGGTATTGGCGACGGTGATGTGGCGGCCGACGTGACGGCCTCGGCGATTCGCTGCGGTATCATCGACGCTTCCTCGTTCGAGATTCACGCCGGCGGCCTCGGCGCCGCGGTGACGCTGCCGGTGGGCGGGCGTCACAACGTACACAACGCGCTGGCGGCGGTGGCCGCGTCGCTGGCCATCGGCGTGCCGCTGGCAACCGCCGCCGCCGGCCTCGGCAAACTGGTGCCGCCGCCGATGCGTCTTTCGGCCGAGCGGCTCGCCAACGGCGTGACGATCCTCAACGACGTCTACAATGCCAACCCGGGCTCGATGCTGGCGGCACTGACCACGCTCGGCGGCGCCGACGCCCCTCGTCGCATGGTAGTGCTCGGCGAGATGCGCGAACTCGGGCCCACGTCGGCCGTCTTGCACGCCCAGGTGGGACGCGCGGTCGCGGCGATAGAGCCGGCGCTGTTCTGTGCCTCGGGCGCCTTTGCCGAATCCTTCGCCGAGGGCGCGCGCGAGGCGGGGCTGGCTGCCGAGCGCGTGCGCGTGTGCGCTCGCCACGAGGATGCGGCCGCGGCGGTTGCCGAAGCTTGGCGCGCGGGTGATGCGATACTCGTCAAGGGCTCGCGGGGCGCAGCGATGGAACACGTCGTTGAAGCGCTGCGGGCACGGGCGGCAACCGCATGATCTACCACCTCCTTCTCCCGCTCGCCGAGACCTACAAGTTCCTCAACGTCCTGCGCTACATCACGCTGCGAGGGCTGATCGCCGCAGTGCTCGCGCTGGCGTTCTCGCTGATGTTCGGGCCGGCGCTGATCCGGCGGCTGCGCAGCGGGCAGTTCGCCCAGCCGGTCAGCCAGTACGCGCCCGAGTCGCACGCCGCCAAGACCGGCACGCCGACGATGGGCGGCCTGCTGATCGTCTTCTCGCTGACGATGGCTTCGCTGCTGATGGCCGACCTCAGCAACCTGTACGTGCTGACCACGCTCGGTGTGACGCTCGGCTTTGGCGTGGTTGGCTTCACCGACGACTACCAGAAGGTCACCCAGGGCCGCAACGCGGGGATCTCGGCGCGCGAGAAGCTGCTGTGGCAGTTCGTAATCGCCACCCTCGGCATGGTGGTGCTGTGGACGCGCCCCGAGTTCGATACCCATCTGTCGGTGCCGTTCCTCAAGGAAGTGCGCCCCGATCTGGGCTGGCTCTACATCCCGTTCGGTGCGCTGGTGGTGGTAGGGGCCTCCAACGCGGTCAACCTGACCGACGGACTGGACGGGCTCGCGATCGGGCCGGTGATGACCACGTCGGCGACGCTGGCGATCCTCGCGTACTGCGCCGGCCACTCGCGGATCGCCGACTATCTGTTCATCACGCACGTCCCCGGGGCCGGCGAGTTGTCGATCCTGTGCGCCGCCACCGCGATGGCCGGCCTGGGGTTCCTGTGGTTCAACGCGCATCCGGCCCAGATGTTCATGGGCGACGTCGGATCGCTGGCACTGGGCGCGGTGCTCGGCGTGGTGGCGGTGATCTCCAAGAACGAGCTCGTGCTGGTGGTTGCCGGCGGGGTCTTCGTCATCGAAGCGCTGTCGGTCATCATCCAGATCGGGTCGATCAAGCTGCGCGGCAAGCGCGTCTTCCTGATGGCGCCGATTCACCACCACTTCGAGAAGGCAGGCTGGCCCGAGACCCAGGTGGTGGTGCGCTGCTGGATCATCTCGCTGCTGTGCGCGCTGATGAGCCTGGCCACTCTCAAGCTGAGGTGACAGCAACGGCCCGCAAGATTCTGGTACTGGGGCTGGCCCGCAGCGGGATCGCAGCGGCTTGCCTGGCCGACCGGCTGGGCTGGAAGGTCGCGTTGTGCGACGACAAGCCGGTCGCAGGGCAGGGTGCGCCGGCCGGTGCCGAGCGCATCGAACCGGCGCGCGCACTGGAGCGGATAGCGCAGTTCGATCTGCTGGTGCCGAGTCCGGGCGTGCCCGCCTCGCACCCTCTTCTGGCCGCGGCCCGCGACCGCGGCGTGCGCATCGTTTCGGAGCTCGAGCTGGCGGCCTCGCGGCTCGACGCTACGCTGGTCGCTGTCACCGGCACCAACGGCAAGAGCACCACCGTAACACTGGTCGGCGCGATGATCGCCGCCGCCGGCCGGCGCGTGTTCACCGGAGGCAACCTCGGCAACCCTCTCAGCAACGCGGTCGGCGGCGACTATGAGTTGGCGGTGGCCGAAGTGTCGAGCTTCCAACTGGAGTGGGTCGAAGACTTCCATCCCCATGTCGGCGCACTGCTCAACCTGAGCGCCGACCACCTCGATCGTCACGGCGACATCGACGCCTACCTCGCCACCAAGCTGCGCATGTTCGCCAATATGGACGCCGGCGACTTCGCGGTGCTGGCACGCGGCCAGCAGTGGACCGCCCACGCCGCCGCCGCCACCAGGGCCGCGGTTTCGACGTTCGCCTTGACGCCGCGAGCTCCGGGTGAGGTCGGCATCGAAGTCGACATGCGCGCCAGGCGTCTGGTGGGCGAGGGCGGCTTCGTCGCCAAGCTACCGCGGCAGTGGCCGCGCTTTCCCCACGACTTCGAGAACGTCGCGGCCGCTGCCCAGATCGCCAGACTGCTCGGCGTTGCGCCGGCCGCGGTCGAGCAGGCTCTGGAGTCCTTCTCGCCGCTGCGCCATCGCCTGGCGCTGGTGGCCGAGAGCGGTGGGGTCTCGTACTGGAACGACTCCAAGGCCACCAACGTGGGTGCGACGCTCAGCAGCCTGCGCGCGTTCGAGGGCAATGTGATCCTCCTATGCGGCGGGGTTTCGAAAGGATGCGACTTCGCGCCGTTGGCCCGCGAGGCCGTGCGGATTAAACTCGTCGTTGCCTACGGCGCAGCCGCTCCCGAGATCGAGGCGGCGCTGGCCGGCGCGATCGCGGTCACTCGCGAGCCGGGCCTCGAGGGGGCGGTCGCGCGAGCGGCCGGCCGGGCCTGCGCCGGCGACACGGTGCTGCTGGCGCCGGCGTGCGCGAGTTTCGATGAGTTCCGCGACTACGTAGAGCGCGGCGAGAAGTTCGAGCGTTGGGTGGCGGATCTGCTAGCGACCGGCGCGACCGAAGAATGGGCATGACGATCGCGCGGGAAGCCCGCGCGGGATGTTCGAGGTGGATGAGGTGAGGGTATGATGTGGAAGATGCCCGGTTCCAGCGGCGCGTTGCCGATGACGGAGTGGCCACGCCTGCGCGTGCGGATTTCGGATCGTCCCGATCCGTGGCTGTTTTGTCTGGTGGCGGTTCTGGCCACGCTCGGCATCATCTTCGTTTTCGACACCAGCTACTTCGTCTCCACCTCCGACTTCGGCGACGGCTATCGCATGACCGTCAAGCACGGAGTGTCGGCTCTGATCGGCGTGGCACTGCTGTATGTCTGCTCGCGCTGCCCCTCCGACTTCCTGGAGCGCAAGGCGTACTGGATCTTCGGCCTGACCCTGCCGATGCTGCTGCTGACCATCGTTCCGGGGGTAGGCGAGTGTGCCAACGGCGCCTGCCGCTGGGTGCCGCTCGGGATCTTCAACCTGCAGCCGGCCGAGTTCGTCAAACTCGGCTTCCTGGTCGCCGCTTCCGCGTGGCTCACGCGCGTGTCGGACAGGCTGCGCAATCCCATCTACGGGATGGTCCCGGTGTTCGGCGTCGTCGGGGTGCTCGGCGTCGTGCTGCTCTTGCAGCCGGATTTCGGCACCACGGCGCTGCTCGGCGTCCTCTCGCTGCTGATGCTGTTTCTCGGCGGAGTGCCGGCTTGGCAACTGGCCGGCCCCACCGTGGTGCTATCGGGGATCGCCGGCTTCCTGGTCTACCTCGAACCCTACCGCGTCAAGCGCCTGGTCGTCTTTCTCAATCCCGAAGCCGACCCTCAGGGCGTCGGCTGGCAACTACGACAAGCGCTGATCGCGTTTGGCTCGGGCAAGGTCTTCGGCCAGGGTCTCGGTGCCTCCACGCAGAAGTCGGGCTGGCTTCCCGAGGCTCACACCGACTTCATCTTCTCGGTGATCGGCGAGGAGACCGGGTTGATCGGCGCCACCACGATCGTCGTGCTGTTCGCGCTGCTGGCCTGGAGGGGGTTTCGCATCGCTCACCGCCACAGCGAACCGTTCGCGCAGTTGCTCGCCGCCGGGCTGACGCTGCTGATCACGCTGCAAGCCATGATCAACATGGGTGTGGTGCTGGGCCTGCTTCCCACCAAGGGCATCGGTCTTCCGTTCCTGAGCTACGGCGGCTCCTCGATGATGGCCTTCCTGGCCGCGTCGGGCATCCTGCTGTCGCTGTCACGGGAGCTGCGAGAGCGGTGAGGCTTGCGATCGCGGGCGGCGGCACCGGCGGGCACCTGTTTCCGGGCCTTGCCGTTGCCGAACTCGCGCGCGATCGCGGTGCCGCCGAGTCGATCGTCTTCTTCGGAGCCGAGCGCGGCATCGAATCGTGGGCGGTTCCGAGGGCCGGCTTCGAACTGGTCGCCGAGCCGGTCCACGGCATCGTCGGCGGCAGTCGGCTCGCCGCCGCGCGCGCGCTCGCCGAGATGTCGGCAGCAACGCTGCGTGCGCGCCGCCAACTGGCCAGCCGCCATGTCGACGTGGTGATCGGACTGGGCGGGTATGCCTCCGCGCCGGCAGTGCTGGCCGCGCGCTCGCTCGGGATCCCGGTGGTACTGCTCGAACAGAACCGCAAGCCGGGCCTCTCCAACCGCGTTCTCGGCCGCCTGGCCACGCGCGTGTGCACCAGCTTCGAGAACACCGCGGCGAGCTTCGCGCGCGGCAAGACCGTCTGCACCGGCAACCCGCTGCGGCGCGGCTTCGATGAGAGGCCGCCTTACCAGACCGATGAAGCGACCGCCCGCGACCTGCTGCTGGTCTTCGGTGGCAGCGCCGGCGCGCGCAGCCTCAACCGCGCCGTCGTCGCCGCGCTCGCTCATCTCGCCGGGTCTTCCGAGTCGTCGCCGGCAGAGGCCGGCGATGCGGGCGCCGCGCGAGTCGCTGCCGCGACCGCGCTGCCGAGCATCCTGCATCAGGTAGGCAAGCCGTTCGTCGACGAGATCCGCGCCGCCTATGCGCAGGCCGGCATCGCCGCCGAAGTGGTCGCCTTCATCGACGATATGCGCAGCGTCTACGCGCGCACCAGACTCGCCGTGTGTCGCGCCGGCGCGACCAGCATCGCCGAGTTGATAGCCACCGGCACGCCTTCGGTGCTGGTTCCGCTGCCCACGTCGGCAGGCGGTCACCAACTCGAGAACGCGCGCGAAATGCAGTCTTTCGGCGCTTCGCGCGTCGTCATCGACGACGCCGACTGTGCAAGGACGCTGGCAGCGACACTGGCCGAGTTGCTCGAGAACCAGACCGCGTTATCTTCGATGGCAGAGCGCGCCGCGGCGTGTGGCCGGCCGGGGGCTGCCGGCCGCGTCCTCGAGATTCTCGTCGAACTCGCGGGCAAGTCCGCCGATCGCGTTCGCTGACAACGAACATGACTCTCCAAGAACGCTTCCGTAGCGGACCGGCGTGGTCCTCTTCCCATTCCGCCCCGTTGCTGAACCCGGAGGAAGACGCGGTCGCCGCGCGCAAGCTCGGCCGCATTCACCTGGTCGGCATCGGCGGCATCGGCATGAGCGGCATCGCCGAAGTGCTGCTGACCCTCGGCTACAACATCAGCGGCTCCGACCTCTCAGACAACGAGACTACCCGGCGCTTGCGCGACCTCGGCGCCGAGGTCTTTCTCGGGCACGCCGCATCGAACGTCGGGCGGGACACGTCGGTGGTCGTCATCTCGTCGGCCGTAGGCGAGACGAACGCCGAAGTGCAGGCCGCCCGCGAGCGCCGCGTGCCGGTGATAGCGCGAGCCGAGATGCTCGCCGAACTGATGCGCGTCAAGTGCGCGGTTGGTGTGGCCGGGGCGCACGGCAAGACCACCACTACTTCGTTGGTCGCCTCGGTGCTGAGCGCCGCCGGGATGGATCCCACGCTGGTGATCGGCGGGCGCCTCAAGTCGCTCGGCGGCACCAACGCACGCCTGGGCAAGTCGCGCTACATGGTCGCCGAAGCCGACGAGAGCGACGGCAGCTTCCTGTTGCTGCGGCCGACCGTGGCGGTGGTCACCAACGTCGACCGCGAGCACATGAACTTCTACGGGACCATGGAGGCGCTGCGCAGCGCCTACCTCCAGTACATCAACGGTGTCCCGTTCTACGGCCTGGCGGTGCTGTGCCTGGATTGCCCCGAGCTGCGCGAGCTGCTTGCGCAGGTGCGCAAGCCCTACATGACCTACGGCACCAGTGAAGGGGCCGACCTGCGCGCCGACGCGATCGAGGTCCACGGCCTGGCCAGTTCCTTCGACGTCATTCGCCGCGACACCCTGCTCGGCCGCGTGCGCGTTGCGATGCCCGGTGACCACGCCGTGCGCAACGCGCTTGCCGCGCTGGCTGTCGGGATGGACTTCGGTCTTCCGTTCGACACCTGCGCCGACGCGCTGGCCAGTTTCGAAGGCATCCTTCGCCGTTTCGAGATCAAGGGCGAGGCCGGCGACGTGCTGGTCGTCGACGACTACGGCCACCACCCCACCGAGATCCAGGCCACGCTCGCCGCAGCCCGGCGCGGTTTTCCCGAGCGCCGCGTGGTCGCGGTGTTCCAGCCTCACCGCTTCACCCGGCTCGGCGATCTCTTCGATCGCTTCGCGTCGTGCTTCGACGATGCCGACGTGGTCGTGGTGACCGACGTCTATGCGGCCGGCGAACCGCCGATCGACGGCGTCGATGCGCGCCACCTGGTCGATCGCATGCGCGCCGAGCAACGCAAGGGGCCGCGCACCGCGCGCGAGATTCTCTACGAGCCCGCCGTGGGCGCGGCCGACCGCGCCGGCGCTGCTCTGACGCTCGCCGCGCGTGTGGCTGCGCACACGAGGCCTGGCGATCTGGTCGTGACGCTGGGCGCCGGTGACATCACCAAGCTCGGTCCGCAGATCCTCGGCCAACTCGGCGCTTGATCACGGCGGACGCCATGGCGGGCCAAGTTCCAAGCCTCGCCCCGACTGCGACCCAGCGCGTAGCATTGCTATACGAGCGACTCGCAGCCGCCGCGCCGCCGCCTGCTCTGCGCCGGGACGTGCCGCTCGACCGCTGCACTTCGTTCCAGATCGGCGGGATCGCCGACCTGCTCTTGGATCCGCCCTCACTTGATGTCCTCGCGTCGGCGTTGGCTGCTGCGCGTGAACTGGAGGTCCCGGTGACCTGTCTGGGTGGGGGCACGAACGTGCTGGTCTCCGACGCCGGCGTGCGCGGTCTGGTGGTTCGCCTTGGGAAGGCCTTCGAGTTCATACGCTGGACCGACCTCGATCACGCCACCGCCGAGGTCGAGGTCGGTGCCGCAACGCGCTTCATCAGGCTCGCCAAGGACTCGGTTGCGCGCGGCTTCCAGGGGCTCGAGTTCGCCGCCGGCATACCCGGCTCGGTCGGTGGGGCTGCGCAGATGAACGCGGGCGCCTTCGGGGGCGAACTCTCGCAGTGTCTGAAGTCGCTGCTGCTGGTCACGGCGCGCGGCGAAATCGTCGAAAAGAGCCGGGAAGAACTGCAATTCTCCTACCGCAAGCTGGCGTTGGAAGCGGGGGACATGATAGCTTGCCTACGTTTCCGTCTGACGCGCTCGTCGGTGGGTCGGTTGCAGCAGGAAGTGGCGCGGGTGCAGGACAAGCGCAGGCGAAACCAGCCTGTCGGCTATCCAAATGCCGGCTCGATTTTCAAGAACCCACCGGGCGAATATGCCGGTCGCCTCATAGAGAAGGCCGGCTTGAAAGGAAGGACCGAAGGAGGCGCTCAGGTATCGCCTGAGCATGCCAACTTCATCGTGAATCTGGGGAGCGCGACGGCCAGGGACGTCCGCAACCTGATGAGCCTCGTTCAGGAAGAGGTGTGGAGTAGGTGCGGGGTGTGGCTGGAACCAGAGGTACGGTTCATCGGGGAGTGGGATGAGGCTGAGGCCGCAGGTTCGTAGACTCAAAGCCGGTTTGGCCACGGGCAGTCGTGTCGTCGCGGTCGCGGCGACCGTGACGCTCGCTGCCGGTGCCGTTTCGTGGGCCGCGTGGGTCCATGTGATCCCGTTCGTCACCGGTCACGAATACTTCCGCCTGCGCAGCATCCGCGTTGCCTGCGACAACCCCGAAGTTCCCCCCGGTTCTCTGGCGCAACTCGGCGACCTCTACGACGACAGCTCGCTGTGGCAGATCGACCCGCCGGCTGTCGAGCAGCGGCTTGGCGAGCAGAGCTGGGTACGCAGCGCGCAGGTCTCGCGCAGCTTCCCGTGGAAAGTCAGCATCGACGTTGCCCGCCGCCATGCCGTGGCCGCCACCGTCAGTCAGGGCAAGGTCTACCTCGTCGACGCTGACGGCGTGCTGTTCCAGGAAATACAGCCCGAGCACGCGCCCGACCTGGTTTATCTCACCGGCTGGGACGAGGCCTCGCCGCAGGCCGAACGCGCTTCGCGGCTGCGCGCGCTGCTGGCGGTGCTCGCCGAAGCCGGCCGCCGTTCCTATCGCGTCTCCGAACTGCACATGGACGCCGGCGCGATCGTGTGGATGTTCCCCACCGACATGAGGGCTTCCGTGCGCATAGGGCCCGCCTCGCGAGCCGCCGCCGCTTTCGATCGCCTTGGCGTCGCGCTGGTGCAACTGGCGCCGGTGGTCGATCAGCTTCGCTCGATCGACGTCGACTACAACGACCGCGTGGTGGTGCGCGGGGCCGACGACAAGTTCCCGACGCTGGTGAGTGCACGCCTGGACCGTCCCACCGAACATCCTGCCTCAGCGCCGGCCGCCGCGCCGCCCTCCGAGGAGGCCAAGCGCAGCAATGGCTAAGAAGCGACAACTCATCGCCGGGCTCGACGTCGGCACCCAGAAGGTCGCGCTGCTGGTGGCCGAGCACACTTCGCGCGGGATCGAGATTCTCGGCGTCGGCAGTAGCGCCTCGCGCGGGTTGCGCGCCGGCCGCGTCAGCGATGTCGACCGCACCACCGAGGCCGTACTGGCCGCGCTGACCGAAGCCGAGATGATGGCCGGCAGCCAGATCCACAACGTAACCGTTTCGATCTCGGGCGATCACGTGTGCGGCACCAACAGCCACGGCGTGGTCGCGATCGAGAACGGCGAAGTCTCGCAGCGCGCCTCGCGCCGCGTGATCGCTGCGGCCCAGGCCGTGCCGCTTCCGGCCGACCAGCGTATCTTGCACCTGCTGTGCCGCGAGTTCGTTGTCGACGGTCAGAGCGGCATCATCAACCCGGTTGGCATGAGCGGCGTGCGGCTGGAGGCCCACCTGCATGTGATCTCGGCCGGCGAGTCGGCGCTGCGCAACCTGGTCAAGAGTTGCAACAAGGCCGGCCTGTCGGTTTCCGGGGTGATCGCTTCCTCGCTGGCTTCGGCTGAGGCCGTGCTCGAACCCGAAGAGAAAGACCTCGGTGTGGCGGTGATCGACATCGGCGCCGGTACCATCGATCTGGCCGTTTTCCACGCCGGCTCGGTGGTCCACTCGGCGGTGTTCGCGGTCGGCGGCATCGACGTCACCCGCGACGTGGCGCAGGTACTGGAGACCACGCTCAGCGAAGCCGAGGGACTCAAGAAGCGCTACGGATGTGCCGCGCCCGACCTGGTCGACGAAGAGCAGACCGTGGAAGTGGCCGGTGTGGGCGGGCGCACCCCGCGTGTGGTTGGTCGCCGGCTGCTCGCCGAAATCATGGAGCCACGCCTCGAAGAGATGTTCGAGACCGTGCTGGACTCGATCATCCGCTCGGGCTTCGGCGAGTTGCTGCCCAACGGCGTGGTGCTGACCGGCGGCACCTCGATGACGCCCGGCATCGTCGGGCTGGCCGCGCGCGTGTTGCAGATGCCGGTTCGCCTCGGCGAGCCCACTGGCATCGAAGGGCTCAGCGACGAGATCGACGATCCTTCTTGGGCCAGCGCATTGGGGCTGGTGCTCGGCCTGCCAGAGAAGGACATGGCCACGCCCGGCAAGTGGGCCGGCGGTATCGGCGCGCGTCTGATGCCGAGCTGGGTGCGGCGTCGTTTCAAGGAGATGTTCTGATGCGCGCCGCCGTAGCTTTGCACACACGCGCGCTTCCATCGGATCGAATTCAACTGCATCGAAGGGTACCTTTGGCTTTGACCTGCTTCCGAGCCGCCGACCGGAATTGCGATGCGCGGACGGAAGTTCCCTTGAGGAGGAGTGGTGATGATCGAGCTGGTCGATGAGAATTTGAACAACGCCCGTATCGTGGTGGTCGGGGTCGGCGGCGGCGGCGGGAACGCCGTGACGACGATGATCCGGGCCGAGCTTTGCGGCGTCGACTTCGTGGCGGCCAATACCGACTCCCAGGCCCTTGGGACCAGTATGGCCCCGGTCAAGATCCAGCTTGGGTGCTCGCTGACCAAAGGGCTCGGCGCCGGTGCCAACCCCGAAGTGGGCCGCAAGGCCGCTCTCGAGCAGGAAGACATCCTGCGCGAAGAACTCGGCGCTGCCGACATGGTGTTCGTCACCGCCGGCATGGGCGGCGGCACCGGCACCGGAGCCGCGCCGGTTATCGCGCGCATCGCCAAGGACCTCGGCGCGCTGACCGTCGGCGTCGTCACCAAGCCGTTCGCCTTCGAAGGCCGCCGCCGGCTGCGCCAGTCTGAGGAGGGCATCCGCGAACTGCGCGCCGCCTGCGACACGCTGATCGTGATCCCCAACCAGCGCCTCATCGAGATCGCCAGCCGTAGCACCACCGCACTGGAGGCCTTCAAGAAGGCCGACGACGTGCTGCTGCACGCCGTGCGCGGGATCTCGCAGATCATCACCGAGCCCGGCACCATCAACGTCGATTTCGCCGACGTGCGCACCATCATGTCGGAGATGGGCATGGCGATGATGGGACACGGCATCGGCTACGGCGACAGCCGCGCCATCGACGCCGCCACCAACGCGATCTCGAGCCCGCTGCTCGAAGACATCTCGATCCACGGCGCGCGCGGGGTGCTGGTCAACATCACGGCCAGCGAGGACTTCGGCATTCAGGAGCTGAACGAAGCCGTCGATCTGATCCAGACCCAGGCCCACGAGGACGCCAACATCATCGTCGGTCTGGTGCACGACACTCACCTCGAGGACGAAGTGCGCATCACGGTGATCGCCACCGGCTTCGGCGACCGCTTGATCGATCGCCTGCAGCCCGGCCACCGCGGCGATCTGCTCGGTGCGACGATGACTGCGCCCGAGTCGCAGCGCCAGCCTCAGTACGCCACGCAGCAGCAGCGGCCGGCCTACTTCCGCGGCGCCAGCGGGCGCGGGACCGGGTTGATGAGCGACTCGATCGACGATCCGTACGCGACCGGCGAGGCGCCGGTAGAAGCGGCTGCGCCACGTCGCGAGCCCGAGCTCGGACCCGAGCAGGTCCAGCAAGAAGAACTCGAATTCGCTGCGCTTCCCGAGGAAGACGACCAGCGCGTGCCGGCCTATCTGCGGCGTTGGCGCCAGCGCGGGCAGCGGGCACCGGTTCGCTGATAGAGCACTGCTGACGAACATCGAGGGGCGCGGCTGCCACGGCGGTCGCGCCCTTCGTCGTTTCGCGGCGGCGCAGGATCCCGGACGCATCACCGCTCCTCGCGATCGTCGAGATAGCGATCACCGAGCGTGCGCAGCAGAGGTCGGGTTCGTCGCAGACAGCCAAGCTCCCACACGATTGCGTGAGGCGCGCTGCCGCAGGCGCGGATGATTCCCGCGTGGACCCCGTGCAGGTGGTGACCCGCGCATACGGTGACCCGGTTCTCCAGCCCGTTGCCGCCGCCGCGCGACAGGAAGATCACGTGGTGGTCGTGAAGGTGGCAGCGCGACGTGCAGGCCGGGACCT
The DNA here is from genome assembly GCA_016218925.1 of Deltaproteobacteria bacterium. Lineage (GTDB taxonomy): Bacteria > Desulfobacterota > Binatia > UBA1149 > CAITLU01 > CAITLU01. The sequence goes on from JACRCR010000017.1 coordinate 21,961, forward strand.
GACAGGTCCAGCTATCGCGCTCGAAGACCCGGTCGCGATGGCGAGGCTGTGAGTTCCAGCAGAGGAATGCGTGCGCAAGGACACGCTCGAAGGCTCTCCAGCGCTGTTCTCCGCGCGCGCGGTGGCCCTCGATGGCATCTTCGAGCAAGCCGATCACGCTGACGGGAGCGTGCAAGGCGATCGTGGCGCCGACGGCGTAGCCGCTGCCGAGCGGGTCGGGCACCTCTTGTGAGGCGGCCTGCGCTCTCATTCGCACTTGGTGCTCGTCTACGCGCGACGCCGCGTCAGCGCTGACGTCGAGGTCGATCGGCGGCGGCGGCTGGCATTGCTCGCCGTGAGGTTCGTCCCTGCGGTCGAGCGCCCACGACACTTCGTCGGTCAGACGCTGGAGCGTCACCTGTGCGGCGCGCTCGACCCATTCGCGCTGGTACGTTTCGGTGATGACGGGAAGCAGCGTTGTCGCGGCGAGCCACGAGATTTCGCCGCGACGATAGGCGAGGCGAAGTTCGGGGCATCTGGCTGACGACTGTCGCTCCAGGCGCACCAGACTCCAGGCTTTGCGGGCCGAGATGCCGAGGCGCGCCTCGACGTAGAGTTTGAAGCTGGCGAAGCCGAGTTCCCGGTAGAGCTTGTGATCGACCACACAGCGCAAGATGGTGCCGAGCTGCCAGTCGATGCGCTGCATCGCGGTTCGCACCATGCGCAGGCGGCGGTCGAGTTCGTGGGCGTCGGCGCCGTCGATGTCGTCGATCAGCGCTTCGAGTTCATCCGGCAGCGCGGGGCCCGACTGTACGGGGTCGAGGTAGGGGAAGCCTTCGGCGGCGGCGAATTCTTCTTCGAACGCCCCGATGTATTGCTCGGAACGTGTATGCGCGGACTCCGCGGCGGCGTCTTGCCGCGCACTTGACCACTCTTCGTGCGCGTCCTGCGGCGGCGCGGGCATGTGCGGCGCCGCGCTCATCGCCTCGGCGCCGATGCACTCGGCGGCTTGCCAGCGCGCAAGCTGCGTGCCGGCCACGCGCGAGGCCATCTCGCAGGTCGCGCGCCACAGTCTCCGTCCTTCACGCGAGCAACGTATGGTCCACAGCAGCATCGGATCTGTGTCTTCGGCGTCGGCTGGTTGCCGCGAGGCTTCAGCGGAGGCGTTGCCAGCGTCGTCCGACTCCCCGTTGCTCTGCTCCATCGGCCGCGCGCCATTCTTCACGAACGCCTCGAGATCGCGTGTCGAGTGGCTGCACGCGAACTCGAGCCAGGTCTCTTCATCTTCCGCGGTTGCGACCGTGATGAGCAGTCGCACGTGCGTCCAAGAGATCCTGCGCTCCAGGAAGGCGGCCTCGATCTGCGGGAGTGCCTCCAGCGCTTGTACGGCGCGCGCATCTTCTTCGAGTGTCCGCGCCGCCAAGCCGAGCCGCTCGGCGCTGTAATCGCGCACGCGTACGAATCCGAGCGGGAGCCACAGACGCCGCGAAAGAAACACTGCCATGAGCCGCGCCTGGATGAGTCGACAGGCCGCCTCCATGCCCACCACCGGACCGAGCTCCCGATCGAGGACCTGTGCTGCCGGGTCGCGATCATCGCCCTTGATCGGTTCGTCGTTGGGCGCAAAGTCGAGCCACGCCGGCATGATTTCGAGATCGCGCGGGTCCCACGACGAAGGCCGCAGGTCGCCTGGAGATTCGATCGGCGGCACACGCAAGCGTGGTGATCGCGGCTTCCGTTGAACCAATCCGGCGGCACTCGTCATGGGCGAACAGTAGGCGAAAACGACGCACGTTGCAAGCGAAAAACAGCTGTTTCTGCAGGGTCTCGCGTTCGGCCCGCGGATGATTACTCGGATGTAATACCGAGTGCTCTCGACCTTCCTGCGTCGCGCTCGTTCCGACCGAAAAGGAAGCGCCGGGCACGGCGAAGAACGCGGCCGGCGCCGCTCACGCATCGTGCGCATGTCGCGTATCGCTCCGTCCGGGATCGTCGCAGCCGGCGACGCCCGCCTCGCTACGCGGAGCAGGCAGCGGAGCCCCACCGATCCGCGCGCTGCTTCGTTGCAGCGGTGCCATGTGTGCGAGTCGCTAGTCCAACGGGCCGTTCATGCGAGGCGCGCGGCGGGCACGCCCGAGCCGGTTTTCCGACGCGATCACGCACGGCATCGCGACGTATGTCGCGACAGCGACAGCCGGCTACGACATCCAGAGCAGTAAGTGCGCGGCCGCCGGGGTGCGACTAGGACAACGACTCGCGCACATACGCTGAACCGTGGTGGGCACGACGTCCAGAGCTCATCCGACCTTCCAGGAACTGACGACGGGAGAGGCCGCTAAACCGTGCGGCGTGGCATGCCTGGGAAAAGAGATGAACGTCGCCGACACAACCGGTTGACTTCCGAGCGCATCGTGAACCAGCGTCCGCTTGGTGAAGCAGATGCTATGCTGCAGCGGCTGGCGGGGTTGGTGATCTTGTTCGGCGGTCGAATTGTAGTTCTGCAAGGATAGACGGATGCTGAGCCTAGGGTCAGGGCAGGTCGAGGGCCACCTGTATTGCTTGGTTCACTTCCACCATCTTCTCGGTGTCACAGGCACCCATGAGCCGTACCAGACGATGCCGCGGCACGGTGAGAAGATTGTCGAAGTTTGCGACACACGACACGGGCAATCCTTGTCGGCGGCCGAGGGCCACCTCGGTCGGAAGCTGGCGGGCCGTACGAGTGACGAGGACAACGACGATGCCGCCGATGCTGTTGACGACAGCATCCCGGGTGAGGATCACGACGGGGCGATCACCGACCGGCGGCGGCAATTCAGCCCACCAGACCTCGCCGCGCTTCACGCCGCGCCGGCCTTCCAATCCGCAATCTGCGGCAGTTCGGTTATGAGTGCACTCTGCGTCTCGGCTACTTGGCCGGGTTCAAGATCGGCAATCGCGAGATACGCGACATATTGTCGAATAGCCTCCTGCGCGAGCATTCGCACATCCCGTCCCGTCTTTGCGGCAAGTTCTCGCAGTTGGGCTTCTTCGGCGCCGCTCAGTTCGATGCTCATGGCGGCACTGTACCCTCGCGCAGTCGTTGCTTCAATAGAGAAGTTCCCGCGGCCGCAACGCGCAATTGCGCGCCCCAATGCCGAACAACACGCTCGAGCCGCCGGCACGGGGCTCGGGTGTTACGGCGAGCGACATTGCGCCGCGGCTCAGCGTCGGCGTTAGCTGGCCATGAGACACACACAGGTTCACGCACGAAGCCAAATGGAGACAGTGATGAAGCCCATGGATACACGAAAGGTCCTCGCCGGCGCGCTCGCAGCGCTGGCAATAAGCGGACTCAGCGGGCAGACGCTCGCGCAGGAGAGCCGCTTCGACAAGATCGCTGACCTGCCGTTCACGGAAAACCGGCCGACGAAGGAGACCGCGCAGACGCTGCGCGACGAACTGCTGTTCCAGCGCGCGACGCAGGCCTATCTGTGGGCGCTGCCGCTGATCAACACGCTCGGCATGAAGGACGGCTCGGAGAGGGTCTTCGGGGCCGGCTACAACGTCCTGCCGATCTGGAAGAAGCGCCTCGACGCCAAGACCCTGGTGACGACGCCGAACTCCGACGTCATCTATGCGATGAGCTATGTGGACCTCGGCAAGGACGGACCGATCGTGTTCGAAGCGCCGCCGAATCTGCAGGGAATCCTGCTCGATTTCTGGCAGCGGCCGATCCCTGTCGACGGCGGCAAGTTCTTCGGCGACGTCGGTCTGCCCGGGCCCGACGGTGGTGAGGGCGGCAAGTTCCTGCTGCTGCCGCCAGGTTACAAGGGCGAGGTGCCGGCCGAGTACTACGTCTACCGCTCGGGCACCAACAACGTCTTCATCTTCCTGCGCTCGTTCTACCAGGACCCGAAGAACCTGACGCCTGCGGTCGCGCTGGTGGAACAGTCGAAGATCTATCCGCTGGGCGGCAAGGCGACGGCGAAGCAGATGCAGTTCCCGGACGCCTCCGGCGTCCCGGCCAACATGCTGCCGGTCAGCGACAGCAGTGCCTTCGACCAGCTGAAGCGGCTCGTCGACAGCGAAGGTCCTCACCTCGCTGACCCCGACTGGCTCGGCATGCTGGCCTCGATCGGCATCGTCAACGGCCAGCCCTTCAAGCCCGATGCGAAGACACGGACGATCCTCGATCGGGCCGCGAAGACCGCCTACAAGATGAGTCGTGTCGTCGGCTTTGAAGAAGTCGTCAGTGGCCGCTCGTTCCGCGTCTACCCGGACCGCCGCTGGGTCAATCCATTGGCCGATCTCACGCCTTCGAATCCGACCGCGGCGCTGGACCTGTCCTGGAGGAACATCGCAGGTTCATACCTTGATCTCGACTCCCGGATCTGGTTCTTCACCGACTACTATTCGATCAGTCCGGGGATGGTGTCGCTGGTACCGGGCAAGGGTGCCAAATACGGGATCGCTTTCACTGACAGCGCGGGCGCGCCCTTGTCGGGGGGCAGCAACTATCGCCTGAAGTTGCCGGCCAACATCCCGGCCGGCAACTTCTGGTCGGTAACGCTTTACGAGGCTGAGAACGCTTCGGGGCTCGCCAACGGCCAGCCTTTCCCGTCGCTCGGTTCGCGCGACAACCCGGCGCAAGACGCCGACGGCAGCACGGACCTCTACCTCGGGCCGAAAGCACCCAAGGGAAAAACAGGCAACTGGCTCGCCACCGTCCCCGGCAAGGGGTACTTCGCCATCCTCCGGCTCTACGGCCCGACTGAAGCGGCCCTCAACAATACTTGGAAACCCGGCGACATCGAAAAGGTAAAGTGATCAAACCGATCAATCAGAGGAACAACACGACGATGAAAACCGCACACACACTAAACCTCATCGCCGCCGCGCTCGTGGGCACGCTGGCATTCACGACCGCGCATGCGCAGCAGGTGCCGCTGCCCAAAAGCCCTGCCGAAGTGCCCGGCCCGCCCCCCGGCACGGCAATGACCAGGGAGTATGTCCAGACGATCGGCCGCATGGCCTACGTCTGGGGCTATGCGATGGTCAACTCGCACAACCGGCGCGCCGCATTCGCCTATGTGACCAGCCAGAACGGCTATGTGCCCGGCTGGAATGGCGGCGTCCTCCCCATGGCGCCGGTGGGCCTGAATTCGATGCTGAACGATTACATCAAGCCGGATCAGACCTTCGTCGCCTGCCCCAACCAGGACGTGGTGTATGGCGCCGGATACTTCGCGCTGGACAAGGAGCCAGTGGTGTTTCAAGTGCCGGAGTTTGGCGACCGTTTCTGGGTCTATGCCCTCTATGACGCGCGCACGGAC
>JACRCR010000091.1 GCA_016218925.1 Deltaproteobacteria bacterium
CACCACGGTCAGCACTGGCGCGCTCTGCGGTGAAGTACTATTCGGCGACACGTTCGCCTACACGCTGGCTGCCGGCCACGTCGTGACCGCGACTGCCACCGATCCGAGCGGCAACACCTCGGAGTTCAGTGCGTGTGCGGGGAGGTGCGGCGACGGTATCGTGGGCTCCGGCGAGCAGTGCGACGACGGCAATGTTGCCGATGGCGACTGCTGCTCGGCTTCGTGCCAGTACGAGGTGGGTAGCTGCAACGACGGCAACCTTTGCACGCAAACCGACACCTGCCAGGGCGGCGTGTGTACGGGGAGCGACCCGGTAGTCTGCACGGTACTGGATCAGTGCCACGATGCAGGTACCTGCGACCCCGGTACGGGCTGCTCGAACCCGCCCACGCCGCCGGGGACGGCGTGCGGCTCCTCGTCGAGCGGGCAGTGCGACGACGCCGACAGCTGTGACGGGGCGGGAGTCTGCCTGGCCAACCACGTGACCGACGGCACGACCTGCGACGACGGCAGCGTCTGCACGGAGCAGGACGGCTGCGTTGCCGGTACTTGCACGGGTACACCGCTGCCCCAGGGGACGGCGTGCACGGACGACGGTATACCGTGCACCGAGGACCTCTGTGACGCCGCCGGAATGTGTCAGCATAATTCCCCGACCGGCGCCTACACGCTCGATGCGGACTTCGATCAGGGCACGCTGTTCAACGTGAACCACAATGTGGCGGACCAGCTGCAGCTCAGCTGGCCGACGGCGCCGTTCCCATTCGTCAATGTCGCGGCGTCGGACCGCGGCACCATCGTACGCATCGACGTGAACGGCGGACAGATCCTCGGTGAGTATCGGACGGCACCGGATTCGATGGGGCGCAACCCCTCACGTACGACGGTGGACCAGGATGGCAATGTATGGGTGGCGAACCGCGATGAATACGGCTTCTCCGGCGGGCAGGAGAAGGGCTCGGCTACCCGGGTCGGTCTGCTCGTCGGCGGCACGCGCACCGATGCCGCAGGGACGCCTGACGCCAGCGGCCAGTACGTGAAGCCGCCATTCCAGTACAACACCTGCGTGGATCGCGACGGCGACGGCCTGCTCGAGACCTCCAGTGGTCTGGGGAACATCCTCCTATGGACGAATGCCGGGTCGGTAGATTCGGACGGCGGCGTCTCGACGGCCGAAGACGAGTGCATCATCAACTACACGCGGGTGACGGGTACCGGAACGCGAACGATTGCGGTCGACGCCAACAACGATGCCTGGGTGGGCGGGTACGGTAATGCGCAGCACGAAAAGATCAGCGGCATCACCGGTCTGCCGATACCCGGCACGCAGTTCTTCTTGGGTTGCGGGGGCTACGGCGGACTCATCGATCACAATGGGGTGCTGTGGTCGGCGCGCGAATACAGTGGCCTGCTCCGCTTCGATACGACAACACTCACCGGTGCCTGTCTCGGTACCGCGATGGGTGATTACGGTCTTGGGATTGATCCGCAGACCGGGGAGATCTGGCACTCTTCCTACTATCAAGGGAAGGTCTGCAACATCACCCCGGCTGGAACTCTGATCCAGTGTTACGCGGCACCGACTTCGCGCGGCGTTGCGGTCGATGGCAGCGGCAACGTCTGGGTCGTCAACTCCGACATACCCACCGTGAGGCATCTGCGAACCGATGGCACCTTGGTTGGCGACGTGGCTTTGCCCGGCGCGATTTTCTCAACCGGCGTCGCGGTGGACACGAACGGAAAGGTCTGGGTCACCAACAAGAATGAGAACGTGATGCGCATCGATCCGAGCGCCGGCTTGCTCGGCGGCGGCGGCTTTCCGATCGGCGCTGTGGACATGACGGTGAATCTCGGCCCGAACGCCGGACCGTACAACTACAGCGACATGACGGGCTTCGTCGCAATCGGGTCGACGTCACAGCAGGGCACCTGGATCGTGACACGCGACAGCGGAGTAACGGGGAACCTCTGGGGGGCGGTCAGCTGGAACACCGAGCAGCAGGGTAGTGAGCCATCCGGCACGTCGATCGGCGTGGAAGTGCGTGCGGCAGACACGGTTACCGGGCTGGCAAGCCAGTTGTTCACCGCCGTAACCAATGGCGGGGCCTCGGGAGTGAGTGGCCGATTCATCGAGATCCGCGCGACACTGAGATCTACGGCAATCAGTCTGACCCCGGTGCTGTCGGATCTGGAGGTCCAGGTGGGATGCGGTCCGACGACGTGCAGCACCGAGGCTGACTGCGACGATGCGGACGCATGCACCCTCGACGCATGCAGTCCGGCGGAGTCCGGCGCGAACTCGTTCGGGTGCGTGTACACCGGCGTCGGGTGCACGGCTCTGGATGCGTGTCATGATGCCGGCACGTGCAATCCTGTGACCGGGCAGTGTTCGAATCCCGCCAAGCCCGAGGGGTCCTCATGTCAGGATCAGGATCTGTGCACTGTCGACGAGGTCTGCCAAGGCGGCACTTGCACGGCTGGCTCCGCGCTGGACTGCGACGACGGGAACATCTGCAGCGTGGACGCTTGCGATTCCGTGAGCGGCTGCACACATGTGCCGGGCAACGCTGGTGTAGTCTGTCGTCCCGCGGTTGATGAATGTGACGTTGCCGAGACATGCACCGGGCTGAGCACGGTGTGTCCCAACGACAACAGCAACCCCGCATGCTGTGGCCCGAAGATCTTCATCGTGACATCGACAGCGGATAGCAGCGACGCGAGCATCGGCGATGCCGCTTGTGCCGATGCCAGTGAAAACTGCACGCTGCGCGCGGCCATCGAGGAAGCCAACGTCGATAGCTGCGCGGACACGATCAACTTCAACATTCCGGATTGTGGCGGTGTGTGCACGCTGGCGCCGGCAACGCCGCTTCCCGCGGTAACGCAGCCGGTCACGATCGATGGGTACACACAGCCGGGAGCCAGCGCCAATACGCTGGCCAACGGCAGCGATGCGGCCCTGCTGATCGAGATCGACGGGACGGGCGTGGCGGCGGGCAACGGCGGGCTATCGATCACCGGCGGCAGCAGCACGGTGCGCGGGATGGTGATCAATCGCTTTGCGTCTCTTGCGGGGAACCCTCCCGTGAACGGTTACGGCATCAACCTCAGCGGCGGTGGCGGCAACGCCATCACGGGCAATTTCCTCGGCACCGACCCGACCGGTGCGTTGGCCCGCCCCAACGAGCGCGGAATCGGCGTACTGTCTGGCAACAATATCGTCGGCGGACCCACTCCCGACGCCCGCAACGTGGTGTCCGGAAACTTGACCGGCATCCAGATCAACAGTGTCACAGCCGTGTCGAACGTCGTGCAGAACAACTACGTAGGCGTTGGACCGGACGGAAACACGGCGCTGGGCAACACGGGTTTTGCCGGCGTCAACATCGGGGGCGGCGCGACCAACAACACCGTTGGCGGCACAACCGCGGCTGCGGCCAACGTTATCGCGGCAAATAGCCCGACTAACGTTCGCATTCGCGGCAGCGCGACCCAAAACAACGTCATCGAGGGGAACTACATCGGTACGAATGCTGCCGGCACCAGCTTGGGCGGTGGCGGCGTGGTTGTGGAAAACTCCGCCTCGAACAACCGGATCGGCGGTCAGGCCATAGGTGCCGGAAACACGATCGCATACAACACTACGGCGGGCGTGACGCTCGTCAACGGGACCGGCAACGCCATCCTGTCGAACTCGATCTTCGCCAACACCTTCGGGATCGATATCGGCAATAACGGAGTCGGCCCGGCAGACGATGCCTGTGATCCGGACAGCGGCCCAAACCTGACTCAGAACTTCCCGGTGGTCACGAGCGTGTCCGGCTCCGGCGGCAATACCACCATCGCCGGGACGATAGACAGCGCGGCCGGCACCACTTTCACTCTCGAGTTCTTCGACAACACCAGTTGTGACGCGTCCGGTTACGGCCAGGGCGCGACGTTGATCGGGTCCACCACGGTCAGCACTGGCGCCCTCTGCGGTGAAGTACTATTCGGCGACACGTTCGCCTACACGCTGGCTGCCGGCCACGTCGTGACCGCGACTGCCACCGATCCGAGCGGCAACACCTCGGAGTTCAGTGCGTGTGCTGGTGCGGGGGGGATGTGCGGTGACGGTAGCGTGGGCCCCGGCGAGCAGTGCGACGACGGCGATACCACCAGCGGCGACTGTTGCTCGGCGACCTGCCAGTACGAACCGTCCACCACGGAGTGCCGGGCTGCGGCCGGAGTATGCGATCTGGCGGAGAACTGCACCGGTAGCAGCGCGACGTGCCCGGCAGACGCAAAGAGCACCAGCGGGTGTCGCGCCTCAGTCGGAGACTGCGACGTTGCCGAAAGTTGCGACGGCGTGAACAACGACTGCCCGGCCGATGCGTTCCTGCCGGATACGACGCAGTGCCGCGCCACGCAAGGCGCGTGCGACGTAGCCGAGAACTGCACCGGCAACGGTGCCGGCTGCCCGGCCGACGCCAAGAGCACGGCCGAGTGTCGCGCTTCGGCGGGCGAGTGCGACGCTGCAGACAACTGCGACGGCGTCGGTAACGACTGCCCGGCCGACGCATTTGCACCGCCGACGACGAGTTGTACCGCCGACAGCAATCTGTGCACCGACGATCTCTGCGACGGCGCCGGGGCGTGCGGGCATCCGGCCAATTCGGTCCCGTGCGATGATGGCGATAAGTGTACGCTCGACGATCGTTGTACCGGCACGATCTGCGTCGGACAGGCCGTCATCGTCAAACCCGCCTGCGAATACGTGATCATGGGCGGCGCCGGTCAGGATCCGACCAGGCCCAAGCGCGTCGGTGGACGTATTCGAGAAAACGCCACCGTGGTTGGAGACGTTTGCGGTGATACCGTGCGAGTCGGCAACAACTCGTTCGTCACCGGGGATATCGTCGCGACCAGAAGCACGTGCAGCGGGTTGGGCGGAGTAGAACTCGGACCGAACGAGGCCGGGGTCCAGGATGTGGACAACGTGATTGTGACGGGTGGCGCTCCGGTGGTGGGCAAACCCCGGCTGACTCCGATCGAAGGCTATGGGCCGGGGTCGGGTGTCACGTCGATCGACTGCAACCAACAGGTGACGCCGCCGCTGCCACCGCCTGCCTACTACGACACGACCGGCAGCGACCTGCGTATCGCCAAGTGCGGCGTCTCTCGGGATGGTCTGGCTGACTACGTGAACAACCTCAATGCCCCGGGTCTCTGCACGGCGTCGATCAAGCCTGCACTCGGCTCGATTCCTGCCGCAGGAGTTCTGCAAATCGGTCCCGGGCATCCGGAGAATCTCGACTCAGGCGCCATCGTGGCGGGGCAACTCAACTACGTTTGTCTGAACGGGTCACTCAAGGCCGCGACAGACTCCCGCATCGAGTTCGACGACGACGGCGACACCGCGACGTTGTATGTGTTGATCATCACCGGTCAGGTTCGTCTGCCGTTGCGGTCGCAGATCGCGCTCACCGCACCGCTCGACGCGTCACGCCTGCTGATCTACGGCAAGTCGAAATGCAAGATCGGCGATGACGTAAGCGGCGCAGGAACCTTGGTGTGCCCCAACAGCAAGTTGTTGGTCGGGGCGCGCGTTACCTGGCAAGGCGCGTTGCTGTCGGGCCGAGGCTACGTGCAGGTAGGAGACAATTCGATCGTGACCCACGTGCCGTTGCTGTTTACGGAGTAGCGAAGCGAGCGCGGCAGGGGCGGGGCGGAGTTGTACCGGCCGCCCCTGCCGCGCGATCCGACTCTGCGGGCATCGGCGGTAGCAGCCGGGACGGCGCCCCGGAATCTCTCAAACTATCAGTGTTCGCCGATCGGACTGGCCGTGCGCCGCGAATAGCACCCCCTGTCTCTTGCGCGGCGCGGCGGACGGGCACGCAGGAAATGAAGTGGCGGCGCGCGCAGTCGGGTCGTAAGCGTCCCTGCGTCGTTCCCATCCGGGATTCCGTGATATCAGGCGAAGGTACTGGGAATCTCGATTGTTTCTCGGGCTTGTGGTCGAGCCGTAGCGAGCGCGGTTTGTCGTCGTGTTGAGCGGGTGTGCCAACCCATTTAGTGCACCAGGTTCGACTACAACCCCGCCTTCGCGAGCCGTTTCAGAAACGAGCCTTTGCGTGTATGTGCCGCTCGCAGCTTTTCGAGTCGCTTCGAAAAGTCGCCGGCGCCGCTGCGCCGATCAAGATCGCGCAGATCGACGAGCAGTACGGCGGCGGCGGCGTAGTTCGCCGGTTGGGTCGTGGCGACGAGCCTCCCCACTTTGCTCCAGAGCTGACTCTGCTTGCCGGCCAGCGAGTCCAGATAAGCATCGCGTTTGCGTGCCGCTTGGTGCTTGCGTCGCTCCCTCTCGGCGGCTGCTTCGGCCTTCGCGATCCGGCTGCGTTCCAAGGTCTGCGCCTCGGCAGTGCTTCGAAGTTCACCGACTGTACGTCGCCGAGCCTTCGCGTCGCGGCCGCGCGCCGCTGCGCGGTGCTTGCCGAACTGATGAAGCATCTCTGTGGCGACGCTGAGGGCGTCCTGTGTGACTACGCGCATCAGCCACGCTTGTTTGTCGATCGCCGGCAAGCTCGCTATCCATCCGTCCAGGCCTTGGCGATCCGGTGGGCCGGTGATCGGCGCGCTGGCCTGGGCGGCAATGTCGAGCAGGTCGGCGTCGAGCCGCAGGAATTCGACGACCGCTTCGAGCGACGGGCTGAGCTGCCGCAGGCCCGGCGGCACGGGTGGCTCGAGCGCCTTGTCCTCGAGCGCGCCGGCATCCACGGCCAGTAGCCAGCCGAGGTAGAGGGCGCGCTGATCGCCGCGCGCCAGTTCCGTCCGCACGGGCAGGATGGAGGACAGAATGCCCGCTCCCTCAGTCCATTCTTCGTCGGGCTCGAGATCCGCCGCGAACGTGAGCACGACCTTGCCGTTGTTGCTCCGCGCCTCAATGCCATGGCCGGCGCAATACTCTCGCGTTGCAGCGAGATCCAACACGGTGGCGGGCAGCCGCAGCATCAGCGTCCGCGCGCCGAAGTTCGAGAGATAGAGGAACGCGTCGAAGTAGCGATCCATCCATCGGTCTTCGTTGCCCTTGAAGCCGCCCCACTCGTAGTGGTTCACGAAGCTCGCCCGAGTGATCTGCGCGCGCGACGAGTAACTCCGGAGCTCAGTCATTTCCTGCGCGGAGAGCATTCGGTCGACAGCCTGGAACTCGTAGTATTGATACTCGCTCATCGTAGTTCCGTGGTTGGGTTGGTAGCCGCCGCGAGCGCACGGCGCTGGGCGGCCGTGCCCGTCTTCAGCGCCGCGGCGAAGTGCTGGTCGCGGTGGTGGATCTCGAAGTCATCCACGGTCTGCACCACGAGCCGCGCGTATTCTTCGCTGGTTGCCGTCTTCGAAAGGCAGCGAAACCAGGCCGGGAAGACCTGCATCCAATCCACCCCGACCTGCCATGCCCCGCCCTCGTCGGCGAAGAAAATCACGTCATCGTTGCACTCGTCGATGTAGCGAAGCAGAACGAACAGGACTTCCAGGCTTGCGCGCGTCTCGAGGGCAGCATCGTGCGTCGATTCCGTCACGCAACGCTTCAGCAGCCGCTTGCAGTCGGCGATGAAGGCGCGTGTTCCTACCGAGTGCGTGGTGCAGTTTCGCGAGTTGACAGCGAAGTCCTGGTAGTAGTGCCCGGCGCGGCTGCGCGCGTCGAAGTCGACGACGTCCGCCAATAGGGTCCGGGTCCCTGCGCCAAGCGGGTCGTCTGGCGCAAACCGGTCGGCCTCGATGTACGGACTGACGAGCTCCGCCAACTTGGCGGCAGGCAGCAGGTCGATCGCGTCGTCGAGCAACGAGAACGTGAGATCGTCGCCGCCCAGGCGGATCCAGGCTCTCAGCTTGTCGCGGTCGATCGGTGGTACCGGCTTCGGCATCGACGTTGCGTGTGCCGGCCGGCGGGTGTTCGTGCAACTGACAACCCGGCTCGTTGCCCCGCGAGGCACAGGCGGGCTCATCTCCCGAAACCCGCGCGTCGGCCATGTCCGAGAGACCTGCCGCGGCAAAGGGAATTTCGGAGACTCGGAGCCGGGCATCGCCTTCCTTGCGGCCGGAAGCCGTTTCCGCCGAAAGTAGGGAAGGGTAGAATTCGGTCTACCTAGGAGGAACCGATGAGTCTCAACATTAAAGATCCGACCGCGCACGCCCTCGCCCAGACCCTGGCCAAGGAGACAGGCGAGACGATGACCCAAGCGGTCGCGGAAGCGATCCGGGAGCGCCTGGAGCGCATCCGGCGGCAGCGAAAGCCCGAGGCGACCGTTGCCGAACTGCTGGCAATCGGACACCGCTGTGCGAGCACCCTGGAAGCCAAGCCGGTGGACCACGGCGCGATGCTGTACGACGAACGCGGGCTGCCGCGATGATCGTCGATACATCGGCTGTCTTGGCGATTCTCTTCGAGGAAAGCGACGCGGAGCTCTACGCGCGCGCTCTGACGCAGGCCGACTCCTGCCGCATGTCGGCCGCGAGTTTCGTGGAAGCGGCCGTCGTCATCGATTCCCAGACGAAGGACAAGGGCGGCCGGCAGTTCGATGCCTTCATTCGCCGCGCGGCGATTGCCATCGAACCTGTCACAGAGGAGCAGGCCCATAGCGCGCGTCAAGCATACGCCGACTTCGGGAAAGGCCGGCATCCGGCCGGACTGAACTTCGGCGACTGCTTCTCCTATGCGCTTGCCAAGGCCACCGGCGAACCTCTGCTGTTCAAAGGGAAGGACTTCGAAAGGACGGACGTTGTTTCGGCGCTCAAATCCGGGACGGAGCAATGAACGGACACGCGATGAATCGACGAGGCCGCACGGATCGCCGGAAACCCCCGGCAATCCCGCGATTGTCGCGCCCTCGTTCGTGAACCGGGAGTTCGCACGAAATGAAGTGGCGGTGGGGGCAGTCGACTGCGAGCAGGTCTCTGCGGCGCGTGGCGGGAATTCCCTGTTACCACGGGAAAATACAGGGAAGTTTCGCGACCCGGTGCCGGGCGGGGAGGCAAGCGCGGCGGTAACTGACTGCCGGCACTGGGCTTTCGGAGGGAATTCGCTGGAGGCCGGAGCAGGGAATATTCTCGCGGTATCACGGAACGAAATAGCGCTCCTGTCACGGAACAGGGAATTGGACAACGTTCCGGGCGTTGCCTTGGAGCGGGTGGACGCGTCGTCAATCGGACCGAGACCGGTAAGACATGACGGTGAAGGCTTGACCAGTATGGTCTGATCGGACCATATTGGTCGCATGTCTAACCCGAGTCGATCCCTGAATCTCTCCGCGGCAAAAGCGGGTTTGTCTGAGGTGGTTCGCAGTGTCCGCCGTACCCGTGAGTCGGTAGTGATCACGGTCGATGGCGAGCCCGCCGCCCGGATCGCTCCGATCGAGGAAGAACCGCGTCGTCTCACCGCTGTCGAGATCGCCACGGTGCGCGCGTTGATGGACGCCTTGGCGCGGATCCCCAGGCCGTCCGAACCCTTCGACGCCGTCGTCGCCGTGGCAGAGGGACGTCGTTGAGCGGCGCGGTCCTCGATGCGTCGGTCTTCGTCGCAGCCATTTCTCCGCGCGAGATCCACCACGTCGCGGCACGTGATCTCTACAATTCGTATGCAGCGGACCGCGCGTTTCTCGTTCCATCGCTCTTTCGCGTCGAGGTGCTCGCCGCTCTTTCGCGTCGAGGTGAGCCCGACGAACTGCTCGATAACGTCGACATCCTGGTATCGGGGCCGCGGTTCCACAGCATTCCAATCGACGCCTCGTTGATCGAGCGCTCAGCCCAAGTGGCTCGCGCTGGGCGTCTGCGGGCGTACGACGCAGTGTACGTTGCGTTGGCCCTGAACGTCGATGCCGCATTCCTGACCCTCGACTCTGACGTTCGCTCGAAGGTCGCAGAAGTGTTCCCGAGCCTGAGCTTTGTCGCTCCGGCGCAGTGAGCGGGTGCCGGTACCGGGTGCAGGCCGCGCGCCTGCCGTTGCGGGTTGCCCGACTCGATAACATTGCCTTCGTGGCAGTGTGTCGGCATGACCGCGATGATCACCGCGATGCCCGTCGCCACGGCCTGCTCGGCAGCACAGCAGATCGGCAACGTGAGCGGGTAAAGTGTGCCGAGTACTCGTCACCGA
>JACRCR010000018.1 GCA_016218925.1 Deltaproteobacteria bacterium
CTGTCTTCCCACCACGCCTCCCAGTAGCCGGGGCTGTAGTCCAGATCCATGCCGGAGATGCGCTGGAGTGACTCGGCGGCGGCGCGGCGTACCTGCTGACTGCGATCCTGGAGCAGACCGATCAGGCTCTGGATGAAGCGGGCGTCGGCGTTCTCGGGACCCTTGGGGCGATTGCGATCGAGCACGCTTCCCAGCGACGCAGCGGCGCTGGCCCGCACCTGGGCGTCGGCGTCCTTGCACGCCGCGCGCAAGTCGTCGAGCCACGCCGCGTCGCCGCTCTTCCCGATCGCATCGACGACGCTCTTGCGCACGCACGCGTCGTGATCGCGCAGGCTGGCGCGCAGGACGTCCTTCGGGGCGGACGCAAGACTCTTTGGTGATGGCTGCCCGGGTTTCCCGGCTCCGCACCGGGGCTCGGCCATGGCAACTACCTGCGGAGCGGCCTTCGTCGTTCGGGTCCCGGCGGGCGCGACGGCGCGCGGCGCGCTTTGGACGGCTGTCGGCGCTGCGCTTCGTTGCTTCTGAGCGTTACGTGTTTCGCCGGCGCGTGCGCCGGTGCAGACAACTATCGTGGCAATAGCGATCGTGGTGACCAAACCGATGGCGCGATGCTGAATGTCCATCCTCCTCCTCCACCTCTCCTGGGTACGCGTCGAGAAAGGATAGCACGCAGTTCCACGAACGACACGACCTGCGGCCCCGCGCGCGGCTCGAGACCGACCTGCTACGGAGTGTCGATTCCTCGAGCGCGCAAGCCGTGCCGGTACTGGTTGGGCGAACGCCCGGTGCGTCGCTTGAAGGCTTTGGAGAACGCCGCGGCATCGCCGAAGCCGACGCTGAGCGCCACTGCCTCCAGCTTGAGGGCGTGGTCGGACACCAACGCTTCGGCGAGATCCCACAGGACGGCCTCGCGCACGGCGCGAAAGCTCGAGCCTTCCTCGGTCAGGCGCCGGTGCAGCGTCCGCTCGCCGACACCCAGGTGTTTGGCGACCAGGCGGCGGTCGGCACGGACGCTGGCGTTCAGCAGGCTGCGCGTCGCGTTGGCGACCTGCTCGGCCATTGTCGATGGAGACGACTGGCCGGGCAGCAGCGCGGCGGCGAACTTCTCGATCTGGTCGGCGATCAGCGGGTTGGACATCCGCGGCTCGCGCTCGGCTACGCTGCGCGGGATCAGCAGCCGGTTCTGGGACTGCGAGAATCGCGCGCGGCAACCGAACGCGCGCTCGAATTCCGGTCGAGCTCCAGCTTCGGCGTGGCGCAGGTGCACCTCACGAAACTGCGCGTCTGGGCCCACCGCGCGCCTGAGCGCACGGGCCGTCGCCATCAGCCCGTAGTCGGCGACGTGTTGGCAGGCATCGATCTCGGCGTCTGCGAAGTCGTATACGAGGGCGAAGTGATCGTCGGCCCTCTCGAGGTCGATGCGCATCGTCGTCACGATGACGGGGCCGAAGCGGCAGCAGCGCGACAACGCGTCCTCCAGCCGGGCGCATGACATCAACAGGTGCGCCGGTGACCCACTCGGCTCGGCGACCTCCGCGGCGTGAAGACCGATCAGGCTGTCCCCTGAAGTACGTTCGGCCTCGCGGAAGAGCCGCACGACCGCCGAGGCCTCGACTGCAAGCCCCTGCGCGAGAGCGGCGAGGTCGATCCCGGCGCGCCGCGCGGCGGGATCGACCTCGACGCCGAAGCGGCGCAGCGCGCCCACGATGTCGCGGACTTCGGCAGGACCGACGCGCGTGGGTTGCGCGACGGCGGAGGCTGGCCGTTCTTCACAAGTCATTGTCACGACCGAACACGGACCCCACGGGTACTCTTTGCTAGGCTCACCGCCCTTCGGGCAGTCCGGGCGCAGGCGGCTGCGCGAGCGATCGCGCCTGCCGGGCGGCGAGTCCCGGAGTGGCACCGGCAGGTATCGCGTGACGGACCACACACCGCAACAGCAAAATTTCGGTGCCGAGGGCGCCCGACCGGGCGTGCCCGCCACTGCGCTGGATGGCCGGTTGCACGACAGCTCGGACGCGCACGCGCCTCGGGAGGCGCTAGTGCCGGGCGTGTCCAAGTTCTCGTTCTGCGGCGCCGACCTCGACGTCATGGCGGCCACCGCCCCGGGTTGGGATCAGGACTACGCCCAGGTCGGTCACGGGCGCAGCCGCGGGCTCCTGGTCGGGGTCAGTTCGCGGCGGGCCCAGTTCGGGATCCTGCGCTGGCAGCCCGGCGTGCTGGTGCGTGGGGAGGGGCCGCACGCTGCCATGGTGTTCGGAATTCCACTGGGCGATCCGGGCGATGCCAAGCTGCGCGGGACCGCTTTGCAGGAAGGGGTGATCGAGGTCGTTCAGCCCGGTCAGGCGATTGACCTGGTCGCCAACGGTCCGCTGGGCCTCGGCGTGTTCGCCGTTGCGCAACGTGACGTCCGTGCTCGCGCCGAAGCCCTCGGTCATCCGCTGGCCTCGCACAACGTCACACGCCGCCTGCGCGTACGCAGCGAGGCTGACTCGCAGCGCATGCGGCAGGCGGCGCTGAGGCTGCTGCGCTGCACGTCGCCGCGCTCCGGAACTGCGGCCGTCGCGATCGACCTACTCGAAGCGGACCTGCTGGATGCGATCCTCCAGGCGGGAGACCAGTCAGCAGGCGACGCGCCGGCGGTGGTTCGCCGCCGCAAGGCCCGCCGTGCACTCGATTATCTGACGGCCTGTGTGGATCGCCCGCAGACCACGCTCGGCGACGTCTGCCGGGCGGTCGGAACCAGCGAGCGTACGCTCCATCTGGCATTCCATGAGGCGTTCGGCACCTCGCCGAAGGCGCTGCTGAAGCAACTGCGACTGAGTGCCGCGCGCCGTCAGCTACGCAGCGGCGCCTGTGCGTCGGTGACCGATGCGGCGCTGCGCTGCGGTTACCTGCACTTCGGCCGCTTCGCCGCCGACTACCGCATCCAGTTCGGGGAGTCGCCGTCGCGCACCCTGCGCGACACGGGCGGGGCGTCCAGTTCGCCGGCCGGCGAGCGCGGGCAGCGGGTTCTTGCGGCAATCGGATAGCGCGCCGCCTCGACCCCGCAGTAGGTATGCGCCCCGCTCGGTGGAAGGGCCTCGATGATCCTCCTTCGGGCGAATCCGCAGCCAGAGAAGGCAGGGGCAAACATCATGAAGAGATTCATTCAGGGCAAAGAGTTCCGGGCTTGTACCGCGGCCGTGCTGTTGCTGGCGACTCCGCTGGTCGCCGCGGGCTTCGAAAGAACCGAGCAGCGCGCTGCGTGCGCCGACTTCAACCGCCATCGCAACCCGTACTTCGGCGATCTGCACGTGCACACCACGTACTCGCCCGACGCCGCCGTGTTCGCCGTCACGACGACGCCACGCGACGCCTATGGCTTCGCCAAGGGCGATCCGATCGGGCTTCCTCCCTACGACGCCTCAGGGGCTCCGCTACGAACCACGCAGCTCTCGCGGCCGCTGGATTTCGCGGCCGTGACCGATCACGCGGAGTTCTTCGGCGAAATGGATATCTGCATGAACCAGCCTGACCTGCCGGGATACGCCGCCCCTTTGTGTGCGATCTCGCGCGCCGACAAGGCGAGGTATTCGGATCCGGCCACGCCGGGTACGCCGGGCGTGCTGCCAACGAGCTTTCTCGGTCTGCTCTCCAACGTCGTCACGCCTACCCCGGCGCGTCCAACCAGCATCTGCGGTGCGGACCTGTCGGACTGCGCCGCCCTGGCTCCGGTGGTGTGGCAGGATACGCTTGCGGCTGCCGAAGAAGCCTACGACCGAAGCCGGGCCTGCACGTTCACGTCGCTGGTCGCGTACGAGTGGACGGCCCACACCGGCGGCGCCAATCTGCACCGCAACGTGATTTTCCGTAACGCCTCGGTGCCCGCGCTACCGATCACCTACTTCGAGGCGAGCAAGGCCCAGAACCTGTGGAGCGCGCTGGAGTCGGGCTGCAAGCAGGGCATCCCCGGCTGCGACGTGCTGGCGATTCCCCACAACTCCAACATCAGCCTCGGCGTGATGTTCAACCCGGTCAATGCCGACGGCGGTCCGATCACCGCCGAGGACGCCGCGTTCCGTTCGGCGATGGAGCCGCTGGTCGAGATCACGCAGATCAAGGGCAGCTCCGAGTGCCGCCCCGGAGTGCTCACCAGCGACGAGCAATGCGACTTCGAGAGCATGGACAGGACTTCGCTGGCGGGGGCGATCAATCCCGCGGCGGCGTTCGCGCCCAATGCGTTTGTCCGCAACGCGCTCAAGGAAGGTCTGCGCCAGGAGGAGTTGCTCGGCGCCAACCCCTTCAAGCTGGGCTTCATCGGATCGACCGACACCCACAATTCCAACCCGGGCGATACCGATGAGTCGAGCTACGGGACTCGCGGCGGCGGCGGTGGTGGGGACGCGACGCCCGAACTGATGCTGTCGCCCTACGGCCCGGCCGGCATCGAAACCAATGCTGGTGGCCTTGCCGTGGTCTGGGCAGAAGAGAACTCGCGCGACTCGATCTTCGAAGCTCTTCGCCGTCGCGAGGTCTACGCGACCAGCGGTACCCGGCCGATCGTGCGCTTCTTCGGCGGCTGGAAGTACGGCGCCGGTCTGTGCAATCGCAAGCGCGGCGCGGGCATTGCCGACCACCGCGGGGTTCCGATGGGTGGTGATCTGAAGGCGACGCCGCCGCGCGCCGGTGCGCCCAAGTTTTTCGTGTCGGCGCTGATGGACGCCGGAACGCCGGCCCAGCTCGGTACGCCGCTGCAACGCATCCAGATCGTCAAGGGGTGGGTCGATGCCGACGGCAATACGCAGGAGCAGGTCTTCGACGTTGCCGGCGATGCGAACAACGGCGCCGCGGTCGACACTGACACCTGCGAGACCAGCGGACCTGGCGCCGATTCGCTGTGCGCGGTGTGGGAGGATCCGGGCTTCGACGCCAGTCAGCGCGCGTTCTACTACGCCCGCGTGCTCGAGAACCCGACTTGTCGCTGGAGCCAGCGCTACTGCAATTCGCTCGGCGTGGACTGCAGCGATCCGCCCAACGTACCGGCGGAGTACGCGCAGTGCTGCGATGCGCGCGTGAACAAGACGGTACAGGAAAGGGCCTGGACCTCGCCGATCTGGTACAAGCCCCAGGGCTGATCCGGATCGCGGTTGCAAGCAAGCGGACGCATGATGGCTCTGGTACTCTCGCGACTGACCCGCCGGCGGTGGCTGCATTTCGTCGCCGCCGGCGGGTTCCTGTTTCTTCTCAAAGGAGTGACAGCGCCGGTGGCTCCCGGCGCCGTGGACGGCGAGCGGACGATCACGATCGACGCGCCGACTCTGAGCGTGCTGCATGAGGAGTTCCGCCGCCGTGCGGGCAGGGAGCCCGACGCGACCGAGGAGGCGGGCCTGATCCGGCACTACGCCGACGACGAGATACTGTACCGCCACGCACTGTCGCTCGAAATCGATCGCAGCAACTTCGCGGTGCGCCGGCGGCTGGTGAGGAGCATGGGCTTTCTGTCCGAGATGACCGAGGCGGATTCGGCCGAAGAAAGCGAAGCGGCGCGCGAGGGTGCGCTGTACGGGCAGGCTCTCCAACTCGGTCTCGACAAGACTGATCCGGTGCTGCGCCGCATGCTGATCGACAACATGCGTCTGGCGTTCCGCTATTCGGCGCTCGACCTGACACCCGAGGACGGCGAGTTGCAGCGCTTTCTGGACGAGCACGTCGCGGACTTCAGCGCTCCGGCGCGTGCGAGTTTTGTCCACGTCTTTTTCAGCAAGAACCGGCGTGGGGAGGCGATCGCGGCCGACGCGGCCGCAACGCTGGCGAAGCTGCGCCAGCACGACGATAGGCGCGCGGCTCGCGGGCTCGGCGACGCGTTCGCGGAAGGTGGCATCATTCGCCACCGCTCCCTTGCGTCGCTCGCGCGCGTGTTCGGCAGCGACTTCGCGCCGGCGCTCCAGCGACTGACGCCGGGTGTCTGGTCGGATCCGATCGCGTCGCTTCATGGCCTTCACCTGGTGCGCGTCGCTGAGTTCGAAGCGGCCCGGCCGCTTGCGCTCGACGAAGTGCGCGGCCAGGTGCTCGCGCGCTGGCGCGCCGACCGCGGCGAGCGCCGCGTGCGCAGCACGCTCGAGGAGTTGCGCGGAACCTACACGGTGCGGGTGGAGCGCGGCGACAAGAGTGCGATGCAGCACGGCGACGGTGGTGCGCAGGGGCGCAGTGAGGAAAGTACGACGCAGCACGGCGAAGGCGGCGCATCGGCGCGCATCGCGGCAGGCGCGGCCGCCGGTGCGCCCGAGGGGCCCTCGTGAGCGAGGACCGTCGCCGCCCATCGCTCGCCGCCGCGGCGCGGTTGGCGCTGATCGTGCTCGCCGCGGGTTGCGTGCTCGCGCTGGTGCCGCGTCCGGCCCGCGCTCACCCGCTCGAGCCCTCACTTCTGGACATTCGCGAGGCTGCCGGCGGCGGCGCGGCGCTGCGCTGGAAGCGACCCGCCGGCGCCACGGTACTGCCGCTGACGCCCTATGTGGATGGCTGCACGTGGACCGGCGCTCCGCAGCGGGAGCTATCGTCCGCAGGCACGGTCTACGTCTGGAGTGCGCAATGCCAAGGTGGTCTGGCCGGTCGGCGCATCGGTATCGACGGCCTGGCGCAGACGCGCGCAAATGCACTGGTGCGCGTCGTCTACATTGACGGGCGCGTGTTCGAGGCCGCGATCTCCGCTTCCCGGCCGTGGGTGGAAGCGCCGCGCGAGTTCACGCGCGTGGACGTCGCGCACCAGTACGTGACCCTCGGCGTCGAGCACATCCTCTCGGGTCTCGATCATCTGATGTTCGTGTTCGGCCTGCTGCTGCTGGTGCGCTTCGTCACGCGTCCGCTGCTGGCCACGGTCACCGCGTTCACGGTAGGGCACAGCATCACGCTGTCTGCGGCGATGCTCGGTTTCGTCCACGTCCCTACGCGGCCTCTGGAGCTGGCGATCGCGCTCAGCGTGTTCGTGCTGGCCGCTGAGCTCACGCGCGGTACGAGCGGGCGTCCCACGCTGATACAGCGCATGCCATGGCTGATGTCGGGTGTGTTTGGACTTCTTCACGGGTTCGGTTTCGCCGGCGCGCTGGCCGAAGTCGGCCTGCCAGATGGCGAGATCCCGTTCGCACTGCTGTCGTTCAACATCGGCATCGAGTGCGGCCAGCTCGTGTTTGTCGCCGCGGTACTGGCGGTGTGGACGCTGCTCGCGCGGAGGCTGTCGCCGCCGGTGATGCGACTGACGGCTGAGTACGCGCTGGGCTCGCTCGCGGCGATGTGGTGCTTCGAACGTGGCGCGGCGTTGCTTGGCTGACGGCGCGGGTTCATGGCGATGTCCGGCTCGCGCGGCTGGCGCAGGACGGTAGATCCTCGCCCGCCGCGTCCAGGCGGCAACGCGCAGTGCGGCCGGTGAAGTCCGGAGCGGTGACAATGAGACACCATCGATTCGAGTTCCGGCTGGGTCTGCTCTTCATCGCGCTGTGGTCGGCCGTGTGGCTCTGGCAGAACCCCGGGGCGCTTGGCGATCGGGTGCGTCCCGCCGACGTCGAGCGTTATGTGTCGGTGCTGGAGACCGCGGCGATTCCGCCCGATCAGCGCGCCGAGCTCGCCCGGCGGGTGCGCACATGGCTGGCCAGCGACGACGGCAGGCCGGTCTACATGCTCAACCTGCTGCGCTACTACAACGAGTTGCTGAGCTTTCCGGGGGCTCCGACCGATGCCGGCACGCCGGTCGAGGCGAACCGGCGCTACGAGGCTGCGGCCGGGCCGCTGCTGCTGGCCCGCGGCGGCTATCCCCAATACGCGGGCGTTGTTCAGGGTCCAAACCTCTTCGAGGCGCACGCCGGTCTGGACCATTGGGACCGCGTGCTCTTGGTCCGCTATCCGAACAGGCGCGCGTTCATGGAGGTGATTACCGACCCGAAATTTCTCGCCGTCGTACGTTACAAATTCGCGGCGCTGTCGGTGACGCTGACGCCAACCAGCGTCGAAATGACGATTCCGGACCTGAGCTGGCTGTGCGGCGCGCTGCTTCTCATCGCGTACCTGTCGATCGGCTGGCGGCGCGCTGCGCGGCGAGCGCCTGCTGCAACTGAGCATTCCGCGGCTGCGCCGAGACGGGTTGCAGTGCGCGCCGGAATGGGAGCTTCTCTGAGCGCGCGGTATCGCACGCGCATGTGATGAGGCGAGAGCCGACACGATGGTAAAGACGAAGCCGTTTGCCTGTCGCACGATCACGGTCGGCGACGTCTCGCTCAACGTCGTGGTCCAAGGCCATGGCCCCGACGTGATGCTGTTGCACGGCTTTCCCGACAGCCACCAGCTCTGGCGCAACCAGATCCCGGCGCTGGTAGCCGCCGGTTACCGTGTCATCGCTCCCGACCTGCGCGGCTTTGGCGACAGCGATGCGCCGCGAGCAACCCCAGCCTATGCGGTTCCATGTCACGTCGCCGACCTGGTGGGCATTCTCGATGCGCTCGGCATCGCCCGCGTACGGCTGGTCGGCCACGACTGGGGCGCGGTGTGCGGCTGGGCGCTGGCGGCCGCCCACCCGGAGCGCGTGGACCGGTATGTGGCGATGTCGGTCGGTCACCCGAGCGCCTACGCGCGCGGCGGCCTGATGCAGAAATTGAAAGGCTACTACGTGTTGCTGCTCCAGCTACGCGGGCTCGCAGAGTTCATGCTGAGGCTCGGTGACTGGCGATTGCTTCGCCTGATCACGCGCTACGAAGCCGAACTGCCGAAGTGGAAAGCCGAACTGTCGCGTCCCGGGCGCTTGACCGCCGCGGTGAACATCTATCGCGCGAATCTGGGAATGATCTTTCCGGGCGAGCGCCCGCGGGTGAAGGTGCCGGTGCTCGGCATCTGGAGCAGCAGGGACATCGCGCTCAGTGAAAAGCAGATGCTGATGTCGGCCGACTACGTCGATGCGCCGTGGCGCTACCGGAGAATCGAAGGCGCCAACCACTGGATGCCGCTGGACGCACCCGACGAAGTGAACGCGCTGTTGCTCGACTATCTGCGCTGA
>JACRCR010000092.1 GCA_016218925.1 Deltaproteobacteria bacterium
CGGTCGCATCGACTTTGCCGCGTCGAGTTTCAGCGGCGCCGACGACGACCGCAGTCTGCACCGTCTGACACCGGTGTCGCATCTGGTTGCCGGTCGCGGCGCCGACGACTCCGAGTGTGTGCACGAGTTCTACGGTGTCTCGCTGGTGCCCGCGCGCGTCGGCAAACCGGCCAGGTTGGCGATCTGCCAGGACGGCGCCGAGTGTGATGCCGACGGTGCGGTCAACGACAGTTGCACCTTCGCGCTCGGGTTCTGCCTCGGCGTGGTCGATGCGCGCTTCCCCACCTGCACCGCCTCGCCGGTTGACGCTTTCGAGTTGCTGGCGGCAAGGCCTGCGAGTGCCGCGCTGACGGCGGCCGCCGCCGAGGTACAAGCCTCAGCGCCGCTTGGCGTGCCCGCGTGCTTCTTCAGCGACGGCATCACGGTGCCGCTGCGGATCACCGCCAGCGCCGCGCGCAAGCCCGGCAGAGGAGTTGTCAAGGTGCGCGCAACCGCCGGCGCGCCGGCGCCGCGCAGGGACAGCGACGTCGTGAGGTTGGTATGTCAGCCGCCGGCGAGCTGATCGCCACACGCACACGCGCTGGCTACGCGGTGCTTGCGGCGGCGGTTGCCGCGAGCGTGTCGCTCGGAGCGTCGCTCGCGGCGGCGGCCTCGGATCCGTGGCTAGATCGCGTGCGCCGCTTCGAGCCGGGCACTTCGGCGGGCTTCGGCGCCGGCGAGCTTCCGCGCATCGTACTCGGGCGTCCGCAAGGCGCCGGAGCGTTGCAGGGATCGCTCGACGTCGTCTCGCTCGGCAACGCTGGCATCATCGAAGTGCGATTCGCCGACAACGCCGTCATGGATGGGCCGGGCGACGACCTGGCGATCTACGAGAATGCCTTCCACGCCGGCGACGAGAACGGTCCGATCTTCACCGAGTTCGCGCTGATCGAAGTCAGCCGCGACGGCAAGACCTGGAGGGCTTTTCCCTATGACGCGCAGAGCGGCGAAGGGCTGGCTGGCCGCCAGCCGGTCTACGCCAACTCGAGCAACGCCATCGATCCGCTGGCGGCCGAAGGCGGCGGCGACCGCTTCGACATCGGCGAGGTCGGTCTCGACTACGTGACTGCGGTGCGCATCACCGATGCCGGCAGTCTGATCGACGACGTCGGCAACCACTCCTATGCCGGCACCAAGGGCGGCTTCGATCTGGACGCCGCGGCGGCGCTCAATTCGACCGCGCTGGCCAGGCTCTACGGTGTGGTGACGGTGGCCGGCTCGCCGGCAGCGGACATCCGCGTGCGCGTGCGCGCGGTGGCCGAGCAGCGCTGGCAGCGTCGCAAGACCAGAGCGGACGGCAGCTATCAGCTGCGGCGTCTGCTTCCGCAGGGCGACTACGTGGTGCGCGCCGGGCCACGCGGGGAGGCTTGGCAGGAGACCCACGTATTCCTGGGCCTGGAGCAGATGCTGGTCGAAGCCGACTTCGCCTTGCCCTGAGCGCCTGGAGCGCTCGGCAACGCAGCGGGTGTCGTATAGCGTCGGCGTCGATGGCTCAGTGGTTCGCGATCAGCGCGCGCCGGCATTCACGCCGGGCGCCGCTTCGGCTGCGCGCTTGCGTCGGATTCGCCGCGATCGCGGTGCTGGTTGCGACTGCGGCGCATACGGCCTTCGCCGCGAAGTTGTCGGTCGTGACCACCATCGCGCCGCTGGCGATGATCGTCCAGGACCTCGGCGGTGACCATGTGACGGCCTCCAGCCTGGTAAGCGGCGCCAGCAGCGTCCACACCTATGAACCCTCGCCGTCGGACCTGGTCCGTATCGCAGGTGCGGACCTGCTGGTGTCGATCGGCGGCGAGCTCGACGGCTGGCTCGACAAGCTTCTGGTCGGCAAGAAACCGGGCGCAATCGTCGTGCGGCTGCTCGAAGACGGCGTGACTCCCACTGCCAGCCATGACCCGCACGTGTGGCTCGATCCGTTGTGGGTGCGAGACCGCGCGCTTGCATCGCTGGTCCGAGCCTTGTCGGCGATCGATCCGCCGACTGAGCCGCAGTATGCGGCGTCGGCGCGACGGATCTCCGATGGGCTCACCGACCTGGACGAAGACATTCGTGCGATCCTGGTCGGCACTGCGGGTCGCGGCTTCCTGGCGTTCCATCCCGCGTGGAGCTGGTTTGCGGCGCGTTTTGATCTGCATCCTGTTGGTGCGGTCGAGGAGAGCGGCGGGACCGAGCCGAGCGCGGGCGCTCTGGCCGCGCTGCTCGACGCCGCGCGCGAGGCGAAGATCCGGGCCATCCTGGTCGAACCGCAGATGGATCCGAGGCTGGCGCGTACCGTGGCTTCCGAGATCGGAGCCGACGTCGTGTTGGTTGATCCGCTCGGAGATCTCGCCAGCTCCGATCGCGGCCGCTACCGCGACTTGATGCTGTTCAACGCCTACGCGTTCGCGCGAGCGCTGATCGCCGGCGCACCGCCGGCCGAGTAGTCGAAAGGCGCGACTTGACCCCCTCCTGGTCGCCGGCGCACCGGCAGCCGAGTAGTCGCAAGCCGCGACTTGACCCCTCCTATGACCCCTCCTAAGACCCCTCCTAATCGGCTTGGAGTGTTTGGAGGCGCTTCTTTGCCTCGGTATGCCCGGGCTCGAGCTCGAGCACTTTCTCGTACTCGGCGATGGCTTCGGCGCGGCGATTGAGCTGATCGAACGCCTGCGCGGTGACGTTGTGGCCGGTGGCGTTGTTCGGCTCCACGGTGAGCGAGCGCTGCGCTGCTGCCAGCGAGTCGGCGTAGCGGCCGAGCCTGGCGTAGGCCACCGCGAGGTTACGGTGCGTCATCGCCATTTTGGGAACGTTCTGGCTGCCGGCCAGGAAGATCTCCATGGCCTCCTCGTTGCGCTGCTGGTCGAGGTAGATGCCGCCGAGGTTCATGTACGAGCGCGCCACGTGCGGCGACAGCCGAATCGCTTCCTTGTAGCGCTCGATGGCCTTGTCCTGCTCGCCGCGGCGCTTGTACTCGTTGGCCAGGTTGTACTGCGTGCGTTCGCTCTGTGGGGCCTTGGAGACGGTGTCGAGAAGCAGCCTGAGCGGGTCGGCGAAGACCTGGTTGCGCGCCACCGTGAGCATCGCCAGCGCCGCGAGCACGATACCTGCAAGCGCGCGCCGCGTGCCGCGCAGCGCGCCGGAGGACAGGCCGGTGCGCGTGGCCAGCGCGCCGCTCAAATCGAACACCGCCGGAACCAGTGCCAGCGCCACCAGCCCGATTGCCAGATAGATGCGGTGCTCCACGTAGAAATCCGCCAACGGCACGAAGGTGGAAGTCGGCGCCAGCGCCAGCGCGCTGCCGATCACCGCGAACGTCGCCAGCGGGTAGAAGCGCCACAGCGCCAGCGCAGCCGCGCCGAGCGCCCCGAGGATCGCGGCGGGCAGCGCCACGCTGTTGCCGAGAGCCGAGGCGAGCACCGGCCACGGTCCCTGGTAGCCGCAGTCGAAGCACAGCGAGCTCGGCCACAGCAGCACGCGCAGGTAGATCACCACGACGCCGATCTGGGCACGGAAGTACTGCAGCGGATCGATACCCTCGATCGAAAAGCCCGCGGTCCGTGCTTCGAAGCTTCCGGCGGTGGTGGTGAGTACGAAGGTCCACGCCGCGGCGCCAGCGGCGATCGCGTAGGCCGGCCACCTGTCCCTGAGTCCGGCGATGCGGCCGCGCGACAGGAAGCACAGGTCGTAGAGGAGCAGCAGCGCCGGAGCCACCGCGAACGACGGCTTGCTGTAGGCGCCTATCAGGCACGCGGCAGCGAAGAATCCGAGCGGACCCGGTCGCCGGGCTTTCGCGTCGATCGCGATGAAGCCGAGCAACGCGGCCACCAGTGCTGCGCTGACGAAGATCTCCGAGCGTTGGATGATGTAGGTCACGCTCTCGGTCTGCACCGGATGCAGCAGGAACACCGCTGCGATCGTCGCCGCCAGCGGCTCGGCTGCGCGCGCGTAACGGGTCTCGAACACCGGCAGCCGCAGGGTGACGTAGGCCAGCGCGAACAGCAGCCAGCCGGCGAGGATGTGCGCGCTGAGGTTGAGCAGGTGATAGGAAGCGACGGCCAGAGCGCTGGAGGCGTAGTTGATGCGCAGCGAAGCGGTGACGACGGCGCGCTGGTCCAGCAGCAGGTGCGCCAGCGACAGCGGTCGCTGAATGACGGGGTTCTTGCCGATGTTGATCGGGTCGTCGAGCAGGAACGGCGTATCGAGCGCGTTCAGGTAACAGACCGCCGCGAGGATGGCCAGTGCGATCGCCCACAGCCCCGCCTTCTCCGGCAGTGCCACGAGATTTCGCGTGCGCGCCGCCCTGACGGCAGCGTGGGGAGCCTGCGCAGGCTGCGCCGCGTCGACGAAGCGCGGCCGATCCTTCTTGTCGCGTGCTTTTCGACCCATGAGCGGATCTTGTAGCTGACGTTGGCCGGCGCGGCCAATCTGCGGGCAGCTCGGGCCGCTGGTGCTTGCCAGGCTGTGCCGCTACCCCCATAGTCTCGCGCGCCGCCCTCGTGCGCCGCAGGTCCTTGCACCGGGCTCGCCCGCGGGTGAACCTTCGCGGCGACGGCGGAACGACGATTGATGGATGCGGTCACATTCGAGAAGGTGCGTGTCGAGCTCGACGGCCGACTGGTACTCGAGGACATCTCGTTTCGGGTCGGGCAGGGCGCGTTTCTCGGCGTGATCGGTCCCAATGGCGCCGGCAAGACCACGTTGCTGCGGGCGATGCTCGGGTTGGTTCCGACCTCAGGCGGCAGTATCCGAGTCCTCGGCAGGGCGCCGGGCCTGCACGGGGCCGAGGCTCACATGATCGGCTACGTTCCTCAGCGCGAGACCATCGCGCGCACCTTCCCGGCCACGGTGGCCGACGTGGTGATGATGGGAAGGCTGTGCTGCATGGGCCGGGGTCGCATCCTGCGTCGCCACGACTGGGAGGAAGTGCACCGCGGGCTCGAACTGGTCGGCATCGAGCACCTTGCCGATCGACCCATCGGCAGGCTCTCGGGCGGTGAAGTGCGTCGTGCGCTGCTCGCCCAGGCGCTGTGTTCGGGCACGCGCCTGCTGGTACTGGACGAACCGACAGTGGGGCTCGACCTTCCCTCCGAGCTCGAGTTCTACAGCCTGCTGCGCCGTCTCCAGCGTGAGCTCGCTCTCACCGTGGTCTGCGTGTCGCACGATCTGCTGGCGCTGGCCGGACAGGCCAGCGAACTGATCTGCATCAACCGCGTGATGCACGTGCACGGCGACCCGCAGCATGTGGTCCACAGCCACGCGCTGCGCGAAGCCTACTCGTGCGAGTTCGATTTTCTGGCCGGAGAGATCGCCCATCACGACCGGGCCGGCGGCGCAGCCTGATGCTGGAATACGCCTTTTTCCAGCACGCTTTGCTCGCCGCCGTGGTGGTGGGTCTGCTGTGCGGACTGCTCGGGTTCTTCGTGGTGCTGCGGCGCCTGGCCTTCATCGGGGTGGGGATCTCGCACTCGGCGGTCGGGGGGGTTGCCATCGGGCTGCTGGCCGGCTGGAACCCGGCGCTGACGGCGGCCGTGTTCGCGGTTGCGGTGGCGCTGGGCATGTTCTGGGTGGGCCGCGACCGCCGCCTCACCGAAGACGCGGTGATCGGTGTCTTTTTCTCCGGTGCGATGGCGCTCGGGCTGGTGCTGCTGAGCATGCGTCACGGGTTCCAGCAGGACCTGTTCGCGTACCTGTTCGGCAGCGTGCTGGCGATTTCCGCAGGAGAGCTGGCCGGGCTGTGTGTGCTGGCGCTGGTGCTCGGCGCGGTCGTCGCGGCGGTGTTTCGCGAACTGCTCTTCATCTCTTTCGACGAAGAGGTTGCGCGTGCTTACGGGCGGCCGGTAGATGCGATGAACGCGCTGCTGCTGGTGGTGCTGGCGGTCACGGTCGTGGCCGGCATCCGCGTGGTCGGGGTGCTGCTGATCGAGGCTCTGCTGGTGGTGCCGGCGGCCACCGCGGCGCTGTGGACGCTGGACTTCCGCCGCCAGGTGGCCATCTCGATGGGACTCGGCGCCAGCTCCGGGGTCCTCGGACTGGCCGGCTCATATTTCTTCGACATCACTGCGGGAGGTGCCATCGTGTTGGTGGCAGTGGCGGTCTTCTTCGCGTCGCTGGGCCTTCGGCGCGCAACGTGACGCCGGCCCTTTCGTCGGGGCGGCGCGCGTGTTTATAAGGGCGCCGATGCCCGATTCGCCAGATCTCGACCAGTCACTGCTGCGCCTGCTGCTCGACGAGCAACTGGAGAAATTTCGCCGCGGGCTCGAAGCCGAGAACCCAGGCCTGTCCAAGGCCGAGCGTGAGCGCTACCTGCGGGCCGCGCGGCTCTTCGTCGCGCAGATTCTCGGGGCCTCTCCGCGCACCCACGGCCGCGAGGCCCGCCCCACGCGCCGCCGCGACTAGCAGTCCGTCCATAAGGGCCCAGCTGCCGCGTTGGTCGCGAACCCTGGTCGCTACGACGTACCATCGACCTCGCGCCTCGCCAGTTCGGCGCTCGCACCTCCGCGCCCAGGATCCGCGCCCGCCTTGCATCTGGACCCTTCTGAACGGACTGCACAATGGAGCCTTCTCGGGCGGGCTGTCGGAACGTCAACTGCGGCCGAAGCCGCCGCTTACGCTGATGGCCTGGCCCGTGATCCATGAGGCACGATCGGAGGCCAGGAAGGTGATCATCGGGGCAATGTCTTCGGGCTGGCCGAGGCGGCCGAGCGGATAGAACTTCGACGCCTGCTTTTCCATCTCGTCGTCGATGTAGGCTGTCATCGGTGTGCGAGTCACGCCCGGGCACACGGCGTTGACGTTGACCGAATAGCGGCCCAGCTCGGCCGCCAGCCCGCGTGTCAGTGAGATGACGCCTCCCTTGGTAGCGCCGTAGACGACCATGCGCTTCTCGTTGGCCTTGCCGGCTTCGGAGGCGATCGAGACGATCTTGCCGTAGCCACGCTGGGTCATGTGGTCGGTGACCGCACGGCAACAGTTGATCACTCCGACCAAGTTGATCGCGATCAGATCCTCCCATTGCTCGGGATCGGTCTGCGCGAAGAAAGACATCGGGCCGCCGACCCCGGCCGAGTTGACCAGGATGTCGAGAACGCCGAAGCGCGCGAGCGTTTGCGTAACTGCCGACCGGCACGCTGCCATGTCGCGAACGTCGAGCCGTAGGGCTTCCACGGTCGCGCCCGCGCCGGCGAGCCGGGACCTGGTTTCTTCGAGAAGGCGCTCGTTGACGTCGGCGATCATCAGCCTCACGCCCTCTGACGCCATCTGCTCGGCAGTGGCTCTTCCGAGTCCCGAGGCCCCGCCGGTAATGAGGGCCACCTTGTCTTTCAAGGCCAGATCCATGGGCTGCTCTCCTTGCGCTCGCCGACGCCGGTGACGCGCCAGCGGAAGATCGAAGAAGGACGCGGGGAGGTCAAGCAGGCGGCAACAAAACGAAGGGCGCCTTCCTTTCGGAAGACGCCCTTCGCACGAGCCTTGGCCTTCGGCCGGGTTCTACTCCTCCGGCGGCGGAGGAGGAGTTGCGGGCGGGGCCGGACAGTCGAACACCACCGGCAGTCCGACACTGTGCATCAACGCGCGCAGTGCGTCGGTCGAGTTGATCAGCCCGTTGCCGGTGACGTCGCAGATGAACAGGTCGCAGGTCTGGTTGCCGACGCTGGTATTGAGGATGTACTGCGCGTCGAGCACGTTCACCGAGCCGCTGTCGTCGGTGTCTCCGCAATCGACCAGCAGGCAGGCCGAGTTGCAGTACTGCCCGTTGTCGTACGACGTATCGCCGTCGTCGCAACTCTCCTTGGTTTCCAGGTAGCCGTTGCCGCAGGTGACGCTGATGTCCGGGCACTCCAGAAGCACCGGCAGTCCGACCGCGTACTGCAAGAGGCGCAGTGCGTCGGCGGCGCGGATGTGCAGGTCGCCGTTGATGTCGCAGATCAGCAGCGAGCAACTCTCCAGGCCCACGGCAGCGCGCAGGACGAAGAGCGCATCGGTCGCGTTTCGGACGCCGTCGTCGTTGACGTCGCCGCACGGGATGCGGCTGCAGTCGATGCGGCAGACGTCGCCGCGGTCGTACTCGTTGTCGCCGTCGTCGCATTCTTCTTCGAGGTTGAGGTACCCGTTGCCGCACTTGGTGCTGCACGGGAAGATCAGGTCGATGAAGCGGAAGATGTCGTGGTGGTGGAAGTCGAACATGCACTCCACCAGCGCCGGCAGCGGGAACACCGAGTCGTTGTTCGGGAACGGGCACATGTGCGGGAACCCGAGGTTGTCGAGGTTGATGGCCGGGCAGGCGTTGGGGATGCCGCGCAGCAGGAAGTTGTGGGCTTCCACGACACGCTCGTCGGTGTAGCCGCGGTCGGTCTGCGGATCCTGAGGATCGACTTCACGACGGCAGTCGATGTCCGGCGGAAGGTCGATGGCCCGCACCGCCTGGCGAAGCAGGCAGCGGCCGCGCCACTCGAACTCCGAGCGGGTCATGTTGGAGGAGTGCCGGCCGACCGTGTCCTGGCAAGTCCGTTCGTTGTTCTCGAGGAAGCCCGGGAACGGCGGGTGCTCGGTGTCGAGCAGGAACGTTCCGAGGCTCTTGGAGCGATTGAGCAGGCAAAGGTTGTGGTCGAATGCTTCGTAGGGCGCGCCATTCGGGTCGGGGCAGAACCCGGGATACCCGAGGTTGGTCAGGTCGATGTTGGTACAGTGGGTCAGGATCCGCTTGGTCATCCGCGCCTCGGCGGCGCGCAGGCGGCGGTCGGTGTCAGGGTCGCCGGTGGTCCCCGGCTGGTCGTTGGAGACCGGGAACAGGCAGTCGAGTTCGCCCGGCTTCACCTTGCCGGTGATCTCCTTGAAGAAGCAGTCCTGACGCGCATCGAGGAACGTATTGAAATAGTCCATCGTGGCGTGGAAGCTCGTTCGCAGGCAGATGAATTCCTGATCCGAGAGGAACGGGAACTGTTCGCCGCTGCCCGGCGGACAATCGGCCGACGCCGGGGTCGCCGCTGTCAGTGCGAGCAGTGAAAGACCGATAGCCGTGGTTCGGAAGAAGCGTGGCAATCCCATCATCCTATCCCTGTCCTTAGTCTCGTCGCGTTGACGACAGGCGAGCAAGCCGTGCCGACGTTAGTCCCTATCCTGAGAGGGCGTCAAGATTCAAGGATGTCTCTCCTCAACGACCCCAGCCCCCCTGGCGGCGGTGCGTTTCGGAACATTTGACATCAACGGACGCCTCGCGTCCCCTGCGATCCTTCCGGAAGCATTACAGATTCCTGGACATTTGGAAACAGCACCAGCTTTGCAAAGACCACACTAGTGGCAAATCGTACCGCGCCTATGACCGAACTCGACATCCGAGAACGCCTGAAGTCTGTCAAGTACCCGGGGTTCACCCGGGATATCGTCTCATTCGGCCTGGTCAAGAGCATCTCCATCGATCCGAAGCGTTGTGAGGTGAGGCTCAGCATCCTGACTGAGAATTCCGAAGTCGTCCGGGAAATCGTCGCCGGGGTCGAGACGGTGTTGGGGCAAGTGGAGGGGCTGCCGCCCGCCGACATCATTGTCGAACGGCCCGCGTTGGATAAGGGGGCCCAGGCCCGACAACTGGCCAAGGCCACCGGGCGAGGCCCAAGCGGACTGCCCGGTGTGGCCCGCGTCGTGGCGGTGGCCAGTGGAAAAGGCGGGGTGGGAAAATCGACGGTCGCGGCTCATCTTGCGGTGGCCCTGG
Organism: Deltaproteobacteria bacterium; assembly: GCA_016218925.1. Lineage (GTDB taxonomy): Bacteria > Desulfobacterota > Binatia > UBA1149 > CAITLU01 > CAITLU01. Next base: position 9,719 of record JACRCR010000092.1, read on the forward strand.
CCCGCCGGGGCCTGAGAGTGGGCCTGCTCGACGCCGATATATATGGACCGAGCGTTCCGTTGCTGTTCGGTGTCCCGGCCGGGGTCAGCGGCGGCAGCGATGGCGAGGGGCGCTTTCTGCCGGTCGAGCGCTACGGCGTAAAGCTGGTTTCGATGGGGTTCTTCATCGGCGAGGGGGCTGCGCTGGTCTGGCGAGGTCCGATGCTGACTAAGGCCCTTTCGCAGTTCCTGCACGACGTGGCGTGGGGGGAGCTGGACGTCCTGGTCCTGGACCTGCCTCCCGGCACCGGAGACGTGCAGCTCACGCTGACCCAGAGCCTGGCCATGGACGGCGGGGTGATCGTGACGACGCCGCAGGATGTGGCCCTGGCTGACGTTGAGCGCGGGGTCAAGATGTTCCAGCAGGCCGAAGTGCCGGTGCTGGGGGTGATCGAGAATATGAGTTTTCACGTCTGCACAGGCTGCGGAGCCCACACGCACCTGTTCGGGGACGGCGGCGCGGCCAGGGTCGCAAACCGCTTCGGCCTTGTCACGCTCGGAGCGATTCCGCTGGTACGCACGCTTCGCGAGGCCGGCGATGCCGGCGCGCCGGTCGTGGCGAGCGACCCTGACGGTGACCTGGCGCGGCTGTTCCTGCAGATCGCCGAGAAGGTCTCCCAGGCCGTGGGCGTGGGTGCGGAGGCCGGCCATGCCTGAAGCAGCCAGCGGTCCAGCAGTCTCCGGCCCGCCCAGACTCGAGGGCGTGCGTCGCATCGTTGCGGTATCGAGCGCCAAGGGCGGTGTGGGCAAGTCTACGGTGGCCGCCAACCTCGCGGTGGCACTTGCCAGTCGCGGCTACCGCGTCGGGCTCGCCGACGTCGATATCTACGGCCCCAGCATTCCGATCATGTTCGGCGTCTCCGAGCTGCCTCATCCCGACGCCGCCACGCGTCTGATAGAGCCCGTCGAGTCGTGCGGGGTGCGGCTGATGTCGATGGGGTTCTTCCTGGACGACCAGGCGCCGGTGGTCTGGCGCGGCCCGATGGCGATGAGCGCCACCAAACAGTTTCTGCGCGGAGTGGCGTGGGGCGAACTCGACTATCTGATCGTCGACCTTCCGCCGGGGACCGGGGATGTGCCGCTCACGCTCGCGCAGGAGATTCCGCTGGACGGCGGGATCGTCGTCACGACGCCTCAGGATGTCGCGCTGGCAGACGTCACGCGCGGCGCCGCGATGCTGCGCCGGGTCAGCACGCCGATCCTCGGAGTGGTCGTCAACATGGCCGGCTACCTGTGTCCGACCTGCGGAACACGGGACGATCTGTTCGGCACTCACCCGGCCGAGCAGATCGCACGTACCATCGGCGCGCCGGTGCTGGCGCAGTTCCCGATCGATGCTCGCGTGCGCGAGACCGGCGACGCCGGCAGGCCGATCACCGCGGCCGATCCCGAGCATCCGCTGAGCCGCGCCTACCTGGCGCTGGCCGAAGCGGTCGAAGAAGCGCTGGGGAAGCTGCGCGCTGACCTTTACGGGGCCGAGCCCGTCTCTATCGACCGCGATGACACCGCCGGGGTGGTGCGCATCCATTGGAGCGACGCAGTGGTGACCGAGTACACCTACGCCGGCCTTCGCGGCTGGTGTCCCTGCGCAGTGTGCCAGGGGCACGCGTCCCAGGCCCGCTTCGTCGAAGTCGAAGACCCGCGTCTGGTCGGTGACGAAGGCGTGGGCCGCTACGCGGTTCGCCTGCACTGGGCCGACGGTCACGACACCGGCATCTACTCTTACGGATGGCTGCGCGAGATCGCCGACTTCGCCGAATGCCGGCCGGCTTCGTCGCGGGCCTGAGCGCCACCGCAGCCGCGTGCGATCGCGGCGGCGGCCTCAGACCTTGGGCTCGATCCACCACGGGTAGAACTCGGGCATGTCGCTCCACGCGCTCATCGCGAACTTCGGCGGGCGTTTCTCGAGGAAGCTCTGCACGCCTTCGTACGCGTCGGCGCCTTGCCCTGTCCAGAAGATGCACTTGGAGTCCAGCAGGTGAGCCTGCTGCGGATCGGCCAGGCCGAGTCCGTGCCACAGCAGCGCGCGCGACAGCGCCACCGACACCGCGCTGGTGTTGTCGGCAATCTCTCGCGCGAGTTCCATCGCCTTGGGCAGCACCCGGTCCGGTTCCACTACGTAGTTGAAGAGGCCCGAGGCGGCTTCGTCGCCGGCTCGAAAGACGCGTCCGGTCAGGCACCATTCCGTGGCTTTGGCGATGCCGACGATGCGCGGCAGAAACCACGATGAACAGGCTTCGGGGACGATGCCTCGCCGTGCGAAGACGAAGCCGATCTTGGCCTCGCGGCTGACCACACGGATGTCCATCGGCAGCGTCATCGTGATGCCGACGCCGACCGCCGATCCGTTGATGGCCGCGATAACCGGTTTGCGGCACGCGAAGATTTCCAATGTGACGCGGCCGCCTCCGTCTCGGTGGCCCGACAGCCCCACTTCCTTGCCGACCGCGGTCGAGTCGAAGGTCTTGCCGCCGCCGCCGAGGTCGGCGCCGGCGCAGAATGCCTTGCCCGCTCCGGTCACCACCACGGCTCGTACCGCATCGTCGCGACTGGCTTCGGACAGCAGGTGGAGCATTTCCTCCATCATCTTGCCGGTGAACGCGTTCATGCGGTCGGGGCGGCTGAGCGTGATCAGCGCGACGCCCGCGTCAACCTGGTATTTCGTGTGCTCGAGATTCATGTGGCTCCTTGGCTGGTGGTGGCCGCGGCGGTGGGGGTCCGTGGCCGGCGAAAGTTGCTTCTTCCCTGGTGCTCGCGGTCCAGGCCTCTGCTATCGTCCGGAATCAGTCATGACAACGTCGATCCTACATAGAAAGCTTCGGGCCGCCGCGCGCGTTGCGCCGGCGGCAATGTCGGGGGTCTTGCTGCTCGCGCTGTGGGCGAGTCCGTGCGCGGCCGTGACGATAACCGTCGCCAATCAGGACTTCCCGGGCGAGGGGTTCAACGACGCGACGTTCGCGTCGCCGGTGGGCGGGAACACCGGCAACACGCTGGGCCAGCAGCGCCTGAACGTTTTTCAGTACGCGGCCGATGCGTGGGGGCAGCGGCTGGCGGGTACGGTTCCGGTGGTGATCGACGCGACCTTCGACCCGCTCGACGGCGACGAGACGTGGGCCGTACTCGGCGGCGCGGGGCCGACCTCCGTGTACCTCGGCTTCCCCAACGCCGAGCGCGCCAGCACCTGGTTCGTTTCCGCGGTCGCGAATCAACAGAGCGGTGGGGACCTGGACGACAGCGAGGCCGACGTCTCGGCACAGTTCAACAGCGACGTCGACGGTCCGACGGTGCTGGGTGACGTCGATTTCTACTACGGTCTGGACGGCAACAACGGTACCGACATCGATTTCCTGAGCGTGGTACTGCACGAGATCGGTCACGGGCTGGGATTCCTGGATCTACTGGACGAGACCGGCGCGAAATTCAACGGCAACGACGATGCCTTCATGATCTGGCTCGAGGACCCCAAACTGAGTCCCAAGGCGCTGGCGGAGATGAACGATGCCAAGCGCGCGCTGGCGCTGGTCGACACCGGCAGCCTGCTCTGGTTCGGGCCGTCCGTGAAGGCCGCCAGCAGCATCCTGACTTCGGGGCGCCGCTCCGATGGCCGCGTCCAGATGTATGCCCCCAATCCCTACGAGCCCGGTTCGTCGGTGGCGCACTTCGACGTTGCCGTTTCGCCGAACGAACTGATGGAACCGTTCGCTACCGGTGCGGTTCGCGACCTGCGCCTGACCAGCGCGCTGCTCGACGATGTTGGCTGGACCCCGGCGCACGTGCCCGACTGCGCGGATGCGAACGACGACGACAAGATCACCAGCTCGGACGCTCTGCTCACGCTGCGGACAGCGGTGGGCAGTTCGTCGTGCGCCGAGTACGTCTGCGACGTGAACTCGAGCGGATCGGTGACCGCGGCCGACGCGCTGCTGGTGCTGAAGCTGGCGGTGGGGCAGGCGGTCGAGGTGCACTGTCCGCTGGCTTGATCGGCAGCGCCGCCGCGCGCGTCGTAACCATCGACGCCGGCGCTGGCGCCGCGAAAGTGCACGCGCCGCTCGCCGGAGCGAGCGGCGCGTGCACGCCGACATCGGCGCCGAATCAGTTGATCAGCGTCTTCAGTCCCGGCACGCATAGCAGTTCTTCCCTGATGGTCGTCACGACCTCGGGTCCGAACTGCTGGTTGTTCAGGTGAACGTTCACCTGCTGGTTGTGCTTGAGCCCGTCGTTGCGCCTGATCCCGTAACACAGCAGATGGTCGGTCGGGTTGTTGATCGGCCTCGTCTTCTGGGTCGGAGCGCACAGAAGTGATGGCCGTCCTACGGTGACCGTGGAGTTGCCGAACTGATCCACGAGCGTCGCGCTGACGCCCTTGGGCTGGCCCAGATAGCAGACTCCGCCTACCCCAGTGCAATCGGCGTCGATCGTACAACGCGTCGTGATCGATCCGGTGCAGCGTTTGCGCAGCTCTTTGACCTTGTAGCACTCGTAGTCGTCGTGAGGCGTCTGCGGCGCGGACACCGGGCCGTCGAGTTTCTTGGCGGTCGGAGCGAACAGTACGTACGGCTTGGTGGTGACGACGATGTGCGATCCGTACTGGTCGTTGAACACCGCAGTCTTTCTCGCCGGCTTGGCGTCGGTGCGCTTGAGCAGGTAGCCATTCATGTGGACGGCAGGATCGAGGACGCCTTCGCCGTTCTTGTCCACCGGAGGACACAGGTACCGCGGCTTCAGGATGGCGACGGTCTCCGACCCGAATTGGTTCGTGAGAACCACGCCAGTACGCCTGCCGAAGCCGACACACGGGCCGACGAGCGACGCAGCGGTGCAGTCGGCGTTGGACGCGCAGGTCTTGGTGAGATCGTCCTCACAGACGTTGCGCTTCTCTCTGATGCCGTAGCACTGATAGTGGTCGGGCGTGGCCGCCGTCGGCAGCGTCGTGGTGGTCGTCGTGGTCGTGGTGGTCGTCGTTATCGGCGTCCAGCTTTCCTTCTTGGACGGCACGCACAGCGCTTGCGGCGGCAACAGATGCAGCGCGAAGTCCGTCCCGGCCTGGTTGGCAGCCATCACCGACTGCGCCGGCGCCAGACCCGGCGGGTTGATCGCGTAGCAGGTCAGGTGATCGACCGGGTTCACTATGTCGTAGATGTTCTGTCCGACCGTCTTCTTGACTGGATTGCAGAACAGGAACGGTTCCATCACGTTCGCGCTCCAGGGCTGATTGAATTGGTCCGACAGAACCACCGGCCTCGGCACTGGGGCCGCCGAGGCCTGATAGCACTCGTAGTGATCGAGTCCGATGCGGGTCCCGCCCGGTGGGTTGATCTTCTCGGTCGGCACGCACAGCAGCCTCGGCCTGTTGACGACCAGCCTCAGCGGGTCAGCAGGATTCGGATTGAACTGGTTGGTCACGTTGACGTCGGCCGCGAAGCTCGCCCCCTCGAACTGATAACAGGTCAGGTGATCGAAAGGGTTGTTCAGGGGCTCGCCGTTCTTGACGGCGGGGACGAGAAAATACTCGGCCGTTGTCGGAGTCACCTGCTGCGAGGGCAGGAACTGATCGGACAGGCCGACGAGAACTCCCCACGTGTGGGTGAGTCCGGGGTCGATCGAGTAGACGGTGTAATGTTGCGGAACGAATGGTACGGGCTGTGCGCCTGAGGGGCTGCCGAGCAGCACCAGGCACACAGCGACGGCGAACGGAATCGCGCTCAGGCGATGGGAACTCCTACGTGTCATGGCTCTCCCCGTGGCGTCGAGCCCGACTTGCCTCGCAATAACCCCACCAAATCGCCGCTTTCCGCCCACCAAGGCAGTCCGACTGACGCGTGTGTTATTGATTTCCGGCCCGGAAGAAGAACCCGATTGCCCGGAGGGCCGGGAACCGACGTCTGGGTTACCACAACGCGCAGTGGTCGTCAGCAAGAATAAGTGCCGATCGTCGGATATTTCTCCCAGATCGCGGTCGATGCGCGGCGGTCAGGAGTTGCCCGGCACTCCGGACGCCCATCCGCCCGCGCTTGCGACCTGCCACGGCGCCGGCACCGAGCGGTCAGTCTGCCGCGCCCGCACTGGCGTCTGCGTCGCGCGCGATCGTCACGACCACCTTGCCGTCCTCGATCGCGACCGGCAACGCGCGCAGGTGCTGGCCGGCCGGCGGTCCCGATACGCAGAGGCCGCTGTCGATCTCGTAGAGAGCGCCGTGGGTCGCGCACTGGATGTGGCAGCGGTCGCGCGACAGGAAGCGGTTCTCGACCCAATCCATCGTCATCGGGATGTGGCGGCACTGGTTGCGATACGCGTAGACGCGTCCTGCCAGCGCGATCACGAAACCTTCCCTCACGCCGGCGCCGGCGTCGAAAGCGAACTTTACGGTCTGCTTGTCGCGCAGCGACGACGCCTTGCACACGACGATGCGAGCGGCCGGCATCGGCGCAGGTTAGCAGCGGGTCGATCCGGCGGCCAAGCCTGAGCGATGTCAGCGGGACGGCTCCGGCCCGATGGTCCTGCCCGGACGGGCTGGCTTGGTCGCCGGGAGGCTGTTATGCAGCCGCCTTGCCTCGAATCTGCCCACGCACGATCAATCACAACGCACGGAGAAACTCATGGATATCGCCGCCGCCGACAAACTGCTGACTACCACCCGCTCGGTGCGCAAGCGCCTCGACTATTCGCGGCCGGTGCCGCTGGACGTGATCCAGCAGTGCATCGACATCGCCATTCAGGCGCCCACCGGTTCCAACCAGCAGGGCTGGTCGTTCCTGATCGTCACCGACGCCGAGAAGAGGAAGAAGCTCGCCGACCTCTATCGCAAGGGCGTCGAGATCTACGCGCAAGTTCCGCAACCGGTGCGGCCCGATGACGATCTGCGCACGCAACAGAGGCCCCGAGGTCTGGTCTCGTCGCTGCATCTGGTCCAGACCATGGAGCAGGCACCGGTGTTCCTGATTCCGTGCATCGAGGGTCGCACCGAAAACGCGCCGCAGTTCGCCCAGGCTTCGATGTATGGATCGATCCTGCCGGCGGTGTGGTCGTTCATGCTGGCGGCGCGCGCGCGCGGGATCGGCGCGGCGTGGACCACCATCCATCTGTTCTTCGAGAAGGAAGCGGCGGAGATCCTCGAGATTCCCGACAACGTCACGCAGGCGGCGCTGCTGCCGGTGGCCTACTTCACCGGCGAAGACTTCAAGCCCGCCAAGCGCATCCCGTCGCGCGAGTTCACGTATTTCGAGACGTGGGGGAAGAAGCGCTGACGCTGCGATGACCACGCGGTCGTGGAGGACCGCGGCGGAGCGGGCGTCGGGCTGGTCGTCACGGCGAATCTCGGCGCGTCGGCGATTCTGCGGACCCCTGGATCGTCAGTTACATGACGCCGGAATGTCGGCACCTGAAGGCCAGGTGCCGGCATTTTGTGCTGACGTGGGTCGCCGTGATCGAAACGTAGGGGTTTGCATCTAACCCCATACGTTTTGTGTCGTGCGCGCTACCATGGCCGAACCACCAGACGACCAGGCCCTGGCGCTCATCCTGCGACTGGGCGTCGCACGCCCGGCGGAGTTGGAAACACACGGAATCGCGAGGCGTCAGCTCTACCGTTTGGTGCGCGCGGGGCTGGTTGAGCGGCGAGCCCGCGGAATCTACGTGGCGGCCGAGCACCCGGTGACCGCCGAACACACGTTCGCGCAAGTCGCCAAGCGCGTTCCGGGCGGCGTCTTTTGTCTTCTCACCTCGCTGCGTCTGCACGGGCTGACGACCCAGGCTCCCGCCGACGTGTGGATCGCGCTGCCGGAGAGCGCGAGAAAGCCGCGGCTCGATTACCCTCGTCTGCGGGTTGCGCGGTTCTCGGGCGCAGCGCTGACCGAGGGCATCGAGACGCGCCGGCTGGAGAATGTCGACGTGCGCGTCTACTCGGCCGCGAAGACGGTCGCCGATTGCTTCAAGTACCGCAACAAGATCGGTCTCGACGTTGCGGTAGAGGCGCTGCGTGACTTCAGCCGCCACCATCGCGGCGGCGCCACCGAACTGGCTCGCTTCGCGCGCATATGTCGCGTGACGCGCGTCATGCAACCCTACCTGGACGCGATCGCATGACTGAGCGGAAGACCAACCTCGCGGCCTCGGTCGCCGCGCGATTGCTCAACCACGCCAGGCAGACTGGTGATGTCTACCAGACGCTGCTCACGAGCTTCTGCTTCGAGCGCTTCCTCTATCGGCTGGGCCGGTCAGAAGTTCGGGACCGCTTCGTACTC
>JACRCR010000095.1 GCA_016218925.1 Deltaproteobacteria bacterium
CCGGGTCGATTGCACCGGTTCCCCTTCGAATGAGCCCCTTTCGCTCCATCTCGGCGAGGGCCTCGTCGCCCGCGGTCTGGCCGGCGAGGATGGGCACGATGTTGGCGATGGGCCGGTCGCGATCGAGGATACGGATCGTTTCGCCGCGCCGCACCAGCGCGAGGTAGCGGCTGAGGTTGTTCTTCACGTCGGATATTTTGGCTTCCTTCATCTAGCCTAAATAGCCTTCTTGCCGCCGGCGGGCAACGTGGAACTGCTGCGCTCCGCGCGACGCGGCGAAGGCCAGCGTGCATTGACTCGGCGCAGGCACCTCTGTAGCGAGCGCTACATACAGGCATGGCCGCCCGTTCCGACAACACCGCGCGAGGCTCCCGCGCTGCCCCAACGCCGCCGGCTTCGCGCTCCCGCAACCGCGCCGTGGCAGGGGAGGCCGCCGCGGGAACCAGAGCGCGCATCCTGGACGCGGCTACCGCGTTGCTGGGCGCAGGCTCATACGCAAGCACCAGCATCTCGGCGATCTGTGCGCGTTCGGGCCTGCCGCCGACGTCGATCTACTGGCACTTCGGCAGCAAGGAAGGGCTGCTCGCCGCAGTGATGGAGGAGGGCGCGGAGCGCTGGTTCCAATCCACCTTCGAATGGGAGACGCCAAGCGGTGGTCTGCTCGAGGGCCTGTCTGCCAAGATGGATCAACTCGTCGGTTTGCTGATGGACGATCCGCCGTTCCTGCGCGTGCTGGTGATGCTGGCGCTCGAACGCAGGCACATCGACAAAGCCTGCATGGAGACCGTGCGGCGCGTGCGCAAGCGAGCCATCGACCGTCTCGTGCGCTGGTTCGCCACCGCGTTCCCTTCCAAGTCTGCGGCCGACGCCGACGCTGCGGCGGTCGAACTCGCGACGTTCGCGCTTACCGTATTCGACGGCGTGGTGCTTGCGTACCAGATAGACCCGAAGAAGACCGATCTGCGGCGACTGCTCGACCAACTGCGCGAGTCGTTGCTCGCTCTTGCGGCGGCGCGCGGCGCCGTCCTGACTGCGCACGGATCGACGAGCCCCGCGGCGCCTGCGCACACGGCAAACCTATCCCAACGACAACGCGAGCCGCGAAGACGCGTTTGAAGGAGACCACCGCCATGATCCATCCCGACTTCGACTGTGAACTGAGCGAAGAAGAACGCGCCGTTCGCGACATGGTCCACCGCTTTGCCGAAGAAGTGATGCGGCCGATCGGACGCCGCCTCGACCGGTTGTCGGCCGAGGAAGTGATCGCGCCAGGCTCGGAACTGTGGGATGTGCACCGCAAGTGGGACGAACTCGGCATCCGCTCGCTGGCCGCCGACCCGTCGGCGATTCCGCCCGAGCAGCTTGCGCGCATGACCTGTATCATCGGTGAGGAACTCGGGTGGGGAGATGCCGGGCTCGCGGTCAGTCTGGGGGCCGGCGACTTCCCGTCGATGATGGCGCAGGTTTCGCAGAAGCCCGAACTGATCGCCGCGTTCCCGCCGGGGATGCTCGGTTGCTGGGCCATCACCGAGCCCGACCATGGCGGCGACATCACCGAATACGTGAAGCCCGACGCGTTCACTCGCCTGGGCAAGCCCAATTGCGTGGCCAAGCGTGAGGGCGACTTCTACGTGATCCGCGGCCAGAAGGCGGCGTGGGTCTCCAACGGACCGGTCGCGCGCGCCGCGGCTCTCTACACGTCGCTCGACGACGGCGGCAACGGGCCCGATGGCTTCGGCGTTCTGCTCGTCGATCTGTCGCTTGCGGGCGTCACGCACGGCAAGCCTCTCGAGAAATTGGGGCAGCGCTCGCTGCCGCAGGGCGAAGTGTTTTTCGACGAGGTGCGGGTTCCGCTCTCGCACCTGGTGATTGCCGCCGCAGACTATCCGGTCGGTGCCGATCTGACGCTGTGCATGGCCAACAGCAACATGGGCGCGGTCTTCGTCGGCTGCGCGCGCGCATCCTACGAGATGGCGCTGGAGTACGCGCGCCAACGCGTGCAGGGCGGGACGCCGATCATCAACCACCAGGCGATCAAGCTGAAGCTGTTCGAGATGTTCCGCAAGATCGAGGCTGCGCGCTCTCTCAACCGCCGGGTGTGGCTCTACAACGCCAAGTACAACTCCTTCTTCGGTGCGCAACCCGGCTACCTGCCGGGTCTCCACTACGCGATCGCGTCGAAGGTCACGTCCACGCAGACCGCCTACGAGGTCGCGACCGAAGCGCTGCAGGTGTTCGGCGGCAACGGGCTCAGCTACGAGTACCCGGTCGAGAAGCAGCTGCGCGACGCGCGGGCCTCGCTCATCGAGGACGGCACGACCGAGGTCCTGTCGCTGTTCGCGGCCGAAAGACTCTGAAGCCGCGAGGGAGCGACTGAGCATGAGGGAACGCAACGATCTCATTCTGGCCGATCTGGTCGCCTCGCGCGCCGAGGCGAGGCCCGACTTCGATGTGGTGACGTTCGACGGAGAGGGGCGGCGCCCGCACGAGGTGCGCACCTACGCGGACCTGTGGGCCAACGGCAACCGCATTGCGGCCGCGTTGATCGCCAAGGGGCTGGCAAAGGGCGACCGCTTCGGACTGATGATGCGCAACCATCCCGAGTTCATCGAGGCGATGGTCGCAGCCTCGATCACCGGCGGCGTGTTCGTGCCGCTCGACCCGCGCACGCGCGGAGAGAAGCTCGCCTATACGCTGCGTCATTCGGGATGCCGCGGCCTGGTATGCGCCGATTACTGCCTGGCGGAAGTGGCGGCGGTGCTCGAGCGCGTGCCCGAGCTCGCGTGGATCCTGGTGCTCGAGTCGGGTGAGGACTCCGGGGTGCTGGCTACCGCAGAGGTGGCCGGCGCCGAGTCGCTGGCGGCGGCGTTCGCCGGCCCGCAGACCTGGGTCGACGTGCGCGTGGACTCGCCGATGGATGCGTTCGAGATCATCTACACGTCGGGAACCACCGGCGATCCCAAAGGCGTGGTGTGCTCGAACGCCCGCTACGTGATGGCCAGCATGCTCGGCCAGCTCACCGGCATGACCGCGCAGGACCGTCCCTACAACGGCCTGTCGCTGACCCACGGCAACGCGCAACTGACCACGCTGGCGCCTGCACTGATGATGGGAATGCGCGCGGTCTTCAGCCGGCGCTTCACCAAGTCGAGACTGTGGGACGTGCTGCGCGAACACGGCTGCACGACCTTCAACCTGCTCGGCGGCATGGCCACCGCCATCTACAGCGAGCCGCGCAAGCCCGACGATGCCGACAACCCGGTGCGGATGGTGATGAGCGCCGGCATGCCGGCCGCGCTGTGGAAGGCCTTTGAGGACCGCTTCGGCGTGCGCATTCTCGAGTGCTACGGCGCCGTCGAGGGAGGCTTCGCGGTCAACCCGCCCGGCGTCGGCCCGATCGGCAGTTTCGGCAAGGCTCCGGCGCATCTGGAGATCAAGATCGTCGACGAGCAGGGCAACGAGTGCCCGCCCGGAGTTCTCGGCGAACTGATTTCGCGTCCGACCACCGGCGAGAAAGCCGAGGTCGAGTACTTCCGCAACGAAGAGGCGTCGAGGAAGAAGACCGAAGGCGGCTGGTTGCGCAGCGGCGACATCTGTCACTGCGACGACGAGGGATGGCTCTATTTCGATTTTCGCAAGGGCGGCGGGATTCGCCACAACGGCGACTTCGTCAACCCGGGCTTCGTCGAGAAAGTGATCGCCGAACACCCGCAGGTGAACGACGTGTTCGTGTACGGCGTGCCGGCGGCGTCGGGGGCTCCTGGCGAAAGCGATGTGGTCGCGGCGATCGTTCCGATCGATCCTGCAACCTTCGATCCGGCTTCGGTGCTGGCGAGTTGTGCCAAGGGGCTCGAAGCGAACTTCGTGCCTTCATACATCCAGGTTGTCGAGGAGATTCCCAAGACGGCCTCGGAGAAGCCACAGGAACGTTTCCTGCTCGAACGCTTCGCGGTGGATGCCCCGGGAGTCTTCGCGCGCGGAGTGTGAGGGTTCGGCGGGATCGGCGGTGATCCTGCCGGAGCGCGTGAGCCGCAGTGTTCGCGAGGGACGACTACGGACTGCGCCGAAGCCTTTGGATCGTGTCCTCCGACGCGCCGGGCCCCGGCACCGCACGAAGGTCGCGTGGCGAGAGTGGACGACCGTCGCTCGCAAGCACGCGCAACTTCGGCACGCGCCTGCCGGTGCGCTGGTCATGGATGATGATCGGCTCGTGCCCGCGCCCGAACACCCACTCGTCGGACCATTCGCGCAGTGCGATCAGCACCGGCAGCAGGGCCTCGCCCTTGTCCGTCAGCTGGTACTCGAAGCGGGTCCCGGTGCTGCCCACGTCCACCTTCTCGAAGATGCCGTGCGCGACCAGGTGATCGAGCCGAGTGGTCAGGATGTTCTTCGCGACGCCGAGGCTTTCCGCGAAGTCACTGAAGCGGCGGATACCGAAAACGGCATCACGCACGATCATCAGCGACCACCAGTCGCCCACTGCCTCCAAAGCCTGGCCGACCCCGCAGTTGATGTCCGCAAAGCGCTTCCTTCCCATGGGCTGCAGCGTAGCAGAGAAATCGCGGCAAGAAAATCTGGTTGCGTAATGCAACCAAGCGTGGTACGCATTCCTTCGTCGCGTCGGTGGCAGGCCACGCCCTGGCGCCGAAGCAGGCCGCGTCGAGCGGCGCGCTGCACGCGCGCACGGGCCGGCATCGAAGCAGTCGTAGGAGGGAGAGATGGCAGAGAAGAAGAAGACCCGGTGCGTCCTGTGCGGAAACCTCTGTGGGCTCGAACTGCAGGTGGAAGACAACCGCATCGTCAAGGTCCGTTCGGACAAGGAACACCCGCGCAGTCAGGGCTACATCTGTCGCAAAGGCACATCCGTCGCCCATTATCAGCACCACGCGGATCGACTGCTGTACCCCATGAAGAAGGTCGGCGACGCCTTCCAGCGGATTTCTTGGGACCAGGCTCTGCGCGAGATTGCCGAGAAACTGAAAGCGATCCTGGACGCTCACGGTCCTCGCTCGTTGGCCCTCATGGGTGGAGGAACGCTGGGCAGTGTGATGCAGTTCGGATACGCGGCCTCGTTTCTGAACGGGTGCGGTTCGCACTACCTATACAGCGCCATCGCGCAGGAACTGACCGGCCGTTACTGGGTGGACGGAAGAACCTTTGGCCGCCAATCGATCCACCCCACCGTAGACGAAGAGGCGACGGACATGCTGCTCATCGTTGGGAAGAACCCGATGATGAGCCACCACTTCCAGCGCGCCCGTACCGTCTTGAAGGAGATGGCCAAGGATCCCGACAGGCTCCTGGTGGTCGTCGATCCGCGCCGCACGGAGACCGCGAAGATCGCCGATATCCACCTCGCCATCAGACCTGGGACCGACGCGCTCTTCTACCGCGCGATGATCTCGATCATCCTGCAAGAGGGCTGGCACGATCAGCAGTACATCGACCGGCATGTCGCCGGATTCGAAGGGATTCGCTCCTGGTTCACCGATTTCGATGCCAAGGCCGCACTGACGGTATGCGAACTCGACTTCGAACAGGTCAGAGAGGTCAGCCGGCTGTTCGCTACCCGCAAGTCCAGCCACGACAGCGATCTGGGTGTGCTGATGAATCGCCACAGCACATTGGTGTCCTATCTCGAGACCATCCTGCGGGCGGTGTGTGGTCGAATCGGGGTGGCGGGCGGAAACGTGCTGCCGCCACGCACCGTGATCGGACTCGACGCTCACACGGACGAGAGACATTCCGACACCTGGCGCTCAATGGCCACCGACCTGCCGGCCATCAGCGGACTCTATTCCCCCAACGTCATGCCAGAAGAGATCCTGGGCGACCATCCCGAGCGGTTGCGAGCCGTGATCGTAAGCGCCGCCAACCCGCTCCGTTCTTTCGCCGATACAACGGCCTACGAGAAAGCGTTTGCGGAGCTGGACCTCCTGGTCACCATCGACGTCGCCATGACGGAGACGGCGGCCGCGTCCCAATATGTTCTGCCCGATCTGTCTGGATACGAGTCGTGGGACACCGGTCTCGTCCTGGGCAGTTACCCCAAGGTGTTCTTCCAGATCAGCCAGCCGATGGTCCAACCGGAGGGGGAGCAGATGGCGGCGGCGGAGATCTTCACGCGGCTGGCGGATCGTCTCGGTCTGATCCCGGGCATCCCCGATTCGCTATTCGCGGCGGCTGAAACCGGCGATCGCCTGAACTTCGGTATGGCTCTGATGGAGTTCATGGGAAGCAATCCCGATGTCGCGCCCCGGATCCCGTTCGTCGTTGCCAAGACTCTCGGCAAGAGCATGGGTTCGGTCAACCTGGCCGCCATCTGGGGTGCTCTGCAAACGCTGCCTCCCGAAGCTCACGCGAATGCCGAACGGGCGGGCTTCACCCCTGGGCCGTTCCTGGGTGAAGAGATCTTCCGAGCGAGTCTCGCGGCTCCCCAGGGAATCTGGATCGGGGAGGTGGGAAGCGACGACAACCTGAAGGGACTGGCCACGAAGGACGGCCGCATCAACCTGGACATTCCCGAACTGAGGGCGTGGATGGAGGAGATCGATCCCGCCAAGGAAGCCAGAGCACTCGCGCCGGATCCGGCTTTCCCGTTCATCGTTTCATCCGGCAATCACATGGATACGAACGCCAACTCGGCCATGCGTGATCCCGTCTGGAACGAAGGCAAACGGGCCTGCACCTTGTACATGAATCCGCGCGACGCGCAGGCGAACGGCTTGAAGGATGGACAGACGGTACGCGTAACCACCGAAGCCGGCCACGAATCCATCGAACTCGAGGTGACGGAGCTGACGCGGCCCGGATACCTCCTGATGCCGCAGGGATTCGGTTTGGTTCACCAGGGCAAGAGGTTCGGGGCCAATGCCAACCGCGTGACCAAGAACACCTATCGGGATCGTTTGGCGGCTACTCCTTACCACCGCCACATTCCCTGCCGCGTCGAGGCGTTGAGCTGACTAGAGGGGACCGCAACAGTTCTGCGCGCGCGCCATCAACGGCCGCGAGAGGAGCAACACGATGAGTGAAGACGTTTACGTACGACTCCGTCAGTTCATGGATTCGCTGCCCGCGGGATATCCGCCCACACCAACGGGAGTCGAACTGCGGATTCTCGAGAAGCTGTACACGCCCGACCACGCCGAGCTGGCCATGCAGCTCACGCAGGACCCTGAGGAGGCCTCGGCAGTCGCCGCGCGCCTGGGCAAGCCCGAAGCCGAGCTTGCGCCGATGCTCGAAGACATGGCCATGAAGGGCCTGATCTTCCGCACCCGCGACGGCGAAAAGCGCCTGTATCGTGCCTACCAGTTCATCGTCGGCGTCTACGAGTTCCAGGTCGGGCGCATGGACAAAGAGTTCTGCGAGATGTTCGAGGAGTACCTGCCGTACCTCGGGATGAGCTTCATGCAGGTGAAAACTCCGCAGATGCGCGTCATCCCGTTGGAGTCGGCGATCGTCGACGTCCCCGCAGTCGCGACGTACGACCGCATCCGCGACCTGGTCAAGGAGCAGGAGCTGATCGCGGTGGGCGACTGCATCTGCCGCAAGGAAGAGGAGCTGCTCGGGCACAAGTGCAACAACCCCCGCGACCTCTGCTTCGCGTTCGGCGACTTCGCACGCTTCATGCTCGACAACAAGATCGCGCGCCAGATCGAGCACGACGAGACGTTCCGTCTGCTCGATGCTGCCGAGAACGCCGGGCTGATCCTGCGCCCCTCCAATTCGGCCAGGGCCGAAGCGGTCTGCTGCTGCTGTACGTGTTGCTGCGCCGGCCTGAAGACGATCAAGGACATGCCGCAGCCTGCCATGTTCGTGCTGTCCAACTACGAAGCCGTCATTGACGCGGACTCGTGCACGAGTTGCAACTTGTGCGTCGAGCGCTGCCGGATGGCCGCGATCGAGGAGACCGCCGAGGCCTACGGCATCATCGATGGCCGCTGCATCGGTTGCGGACTGTGCGTGGCCAGCTGCCCGACCAGCGCCATCACGATGGTCGTGAAGCAGGGCGTCGAAGCGCCGCCGAAGGATTTCGAAGA
>JACRCR010000006.1 GCA_016218925.1 Deltaproteobacteria bacterium
CTTCGACGTGCATGAAGCGATTCTCGAAAATCCGCTCGTGGATCTCCGAGCGACCTTCGGCGATGCACATCAGCGACATCCACTGCGCCTGCAAGTCGGTGGGAAAACCCGGGAACGGCGCGGTCACTATGCCGACCGGCTGCGGTCGCAGGGTGGCCCGCGCGCGCACGCCGCTGGTGTCGATCTCGATCCTGCATCCGGCCAGCGCGAGCGCTTCGAGCAGGCTCTCCAGGTGCTCGGCCCTTGCGCCGCGCACGAACACGTCGCCGCCGGTCAGCGCGGCGCCGATCAGGAAAGTGCCGGCCACGATGCGGTCGGCGATCACCGCGTGGTCCATGCCGCGCAGGCGCTCGACCCCGTCGATCTCGATCACCGAGGAGCCGGCTCCGCGAATCTTCGCGCCCATCTTGGTGAGCGCGTCGGCGAGATCGACGACCTCGGGCTCACGCGCAGCGTTCTCCAGACGCGTCGATCCGCGCGCCAGAGCGGCTGCCATCATCACGTTCTCGGTCGCGCCTACCGACGGCATCGAGAAGATCACGTGCCCGCCCTGGAGCCTCTTGGCTCGGGCGTCGGCATAGCCGCCTTCGAGCGCGATGCGCGCGCCGAGTCGTTTCATCCCTTCGAGGTGGATGTCCACCGGACGGCTGCCGATCGCGCAGCCGCCGGGACGCGACACATGAGCGCGGCCGAAGCGCGCCAGCAGCGGACCCAGCGTCAGAAACGACGCGCGCATGCGGCGCACCAGGTCGTAAGGAGCCTCGAAGCCGCCGACGCCGGAGGGATCGACTACGATCTCGCCGCGAGCCGGTTTCTCGATCCGCGCGCCGAGACTCTCGAGCAGGCGCAGCGTGGTCTCGATGTCGGCCACATCCGGAACGTTGGTGAGACGACACGGCTCGTCGGTCAGCAGACAGGCGAACAGCAGCGGCAGCGCGGCGTTCTTGGCGCCTCCGGCCTCCACTTCGCCTTCGAGGCGACCGGTTCCTTCAATGACGAGCTTGTCCATCCGCTTCGGGCCTGTCCGCTTCTATCCTGCTATCCGCTGGTCTGGTCTCTGCTTACCTGTCGCGCCGACGCCTCGTGCCCACAGTCCGCTCTACGAAGGCCGGTATCCACTCACGACCCTGATGTTGCCGGCAAGATCGCGGTGAACGCGCACGTCTGTGTAACCGTTGCTCTCGAAGCACTCGCGCACGGCGGCGGCCTGAGTGCCGACCTCGACCCACAACGATCCGCCCGGCATCAGCACTTCGCGCGCACTCTCCACCAGCGCCGCGGTCGCGTCCATCCCATCGTCGCCCGAGACCAGCGCCAGGCGCGGCTCCCAGTCGCGAACCTCGGGGTCCAGCGCCGCCATCTCGCCGCTCTTGATGTACGGCGGGTTCGACACGATCAAATCGAACGGCTCGCGCCCACGCAGCGGCTCGCACAGATCGCCGCTGACGAACTCGATGCGCTCGGCGACGCCGTGGCGCTCGGCATTGCGCGGAGCCAGCTCGAGCGCGGCCTGCGACTTGTCGGTCGCGACCACGCGCGCGCTCGGCACCTCCTTGGCGATCGCCACGGCCAGCGCGCCGGAACCGGTGCCGATGTCGGCCACGCGAACGATCGCGGTGGCGGCCGGCGCCTCTGCTTCACCACCGGCTCGCGCCGGCAACTCACCACCGGCTCGCGCCGGCAACTCGCCACCGGCTCGCGCCGTTAAGGCGGCGACGGCCAGTTCGACCAGCAGTTCGGTGTCGGGGCGCGGCACCAGCACGCGGCGGTCGATCTCGAACTCGAGCGACCAGAATTCGCGGCGGCCCAGGATGTAGGCGACCGGCTCGCGTGCGGCGCGGCGGCGCACCAGCTCGCGGTAACGGTCGATTTCCTCGCGAGCCAGCGGGCGCTCGAAGTTGGTGTAGAGCTGCACGCGCGCCATGCCCAGCACCTCGGCGAGCAACAGTTCGGCGTCCAGCCGCGCACCGTCGATCTTCTTGCCCGCCAGGAAGTCGGTTGTCAGGCGCAGGTAGTCGAGCAGCGTGCGCGGCGCTGGTCTTTCGTCGGTGCTCATGACGGATCCTGCGTCTTCGTCATCTGGCGAGAATCGGGGCGGCTCATGACGCGGCCTGCGCCTCCATCATGACAGGGCTTGCGCCCTTAGGGCCGCGGCCTGGAAGTGTGCACGCAGGCCACTCAGCATCTCGTCCATGTCGCCGAGCAGGAAGCGGTCGAGCGAGTAGAGCGTCAGCCCGATGCGGTGGTCGGTCACCCTTCCCTGCGGGAAGTTGTAGGTGCGGATGCGCTCGGAGCGATCTCCGCTTCCCACCATCGCGCGCCGCTCGGCGTCGACCTCGGCGTGACGCTTGGCCTCCTCCTGGTCGAACAGCCGCGAACGCAGGATCTTCAGGGCCTTGGCCTTGTTCTTGTGCTGGCTCTTCTCGTCCTGGCAGATCACCACCAGCCCGCTCGGGATGTGCGTGACGCGCACCGCAGAGTCGGTGGTGTTGACCGACTGCCCGCCCGGTCCCGACGAGCGATAGACGTCGATGCGCAGATCCTTGTCTTCGAGTTTGACGTCGAGTTCTTCGGCCTCGGGCAGCACCGCAACGGTGACCGCCGAGGTGTGGATGCGTCCCTGCGCTTCGGTCTCGGGTACGCGTTGCACGCGGTGGACGCCGCCCTCGTACTTGAGCAGCCCGTAGGCGTCCTTGCCCGAAATCAGGATGATGCCTTCCTTGACGCCGCCGCGACCGCCGGCGCTGAGGCTGAGTTCCTCGGTCTTCAGACCGTGTTCGTCGGCGTAGCGCAGGTACATCTTGAGCAAGTCGCCGCCGAACAGCGCGGCTTCTTCGCCGCCGGTGCCGGCTCGGATTTCCAGGATCGCATTGCGCTGGTCGAGCGGATCCTTCGGGATCAGCAGGTATTCGAGCTGCGCATCGAGTACCGCCAGGCGCGGCTCGAGCTCACGCATTTCCTCGGCCGCCATCTCGCGCATCTCGCCCTCGCCTTCGTCGCGCAGCGCGCGCGCGTCGTCGAGTTGCGCCGCCACTGTGCGGCGCTCGCGAAACGCCGCGACGATCTCCTCGACTTCAGCGCGCTCGCGCATCAGCTTGGCGTAGCGGTCGCGGTCACCGATCACCGAGGGGTCGGTGATCAGTGCTTCGATTTCCTCGAAGCGCCTCTCTATCTGTGCGAGCTTGTGCAGCATAGGGTCGCCGTACTGTGGCAGTCTGTCTGAAAAGGTCCAGATGCGGGGTGTGGAAGCTGCGGACTCTTCGCCCTGCGTCCTGACCTCCGCGTCGTGTCTCGCCGCTCGCCAGCTTGCGGCTCGGGGCTCGTGGCTCGGGCCGAAACGCAAAGAGGGCCGGAGTCTCCCCCGGCCCTCTCGCTGATTCTTCGGGCTGTGCGGCGCTACTGACCGTACTTGGCGTTGGCCCCGTACCGTTGTCTGAAACGCTCCACCCTGCCAGCGGTGTCGAGGATCTTCTGCTGTCCGGTGTAGAACGGATGGCAGTTCGAACAGATTTCGACGTGGATCTTGGGCGCCGTCGAGCGGGTGCGGAACGTGTTGCCGCAGGCACACAGCACTTCGACGTCTTTGTATACGGGGTGAATGGCAGCCTTCATCGCAATCCTCGGGACGGCCCTCAGGGGCGGCGGTCCATGGGCGGGTCTCGCGACCCGCGAGCCAGTGCGTATAGCAACGGCCCGGGCCGGGGGCAACCCGCCGCTGGCTCGAGGACCGGCGCGGGCGCGGCCGAACTCGCGCTTCGACCCCTCCTCGGCGAAGCCCCGAAGCTGCGACGCCTCGGTTGTTGCCTCCCTGGATCGGCCGCCGTAGAAGCGCCCGATGCCGGGAAATTCCTCCGTTCGCGGTGGCCGCTGCGGGTTCCCCGGATCCCGCCGAAGCCGATGACCCCGTACACGCTGCGAGATCTCGTGCTGTACTTCGTGCGTCTGGGGACGTTCGGGTTCGGCGGGCCGATCGCGCTGGTCGGTTACATGCAGCGCGACCTCGTCGAAGACCGGCGCTGGATCTCGATCGACGACTATAAGGAAGGCCTGGCGCTGGCCCAGCTCGCGCCAGGGCCTCTGGCCGCGCAGCTTGCGATCTATCTGGGATGGCTCGGCCACGGAGTCTGGGGTGCGACTCTGGTAGCCGCCGCCTTCGTGCTGCCGTCCTTCGTGATGGTGCTGGCGCTGTCGGCTCTGTACGTCGAGTACGGC
>JACRCR010000094.1 GCA_016218925.1 Deltaproteobacteria bacterium
CGCCCCGGCCAGATTCACGCCGCCCTCGTCTCGGCGTCCATGGACTCGTCGTGATAGCGACGGCATCAGCTTGCGTGTTTTCCATGTACGCCGGGCGCACCTTGGAGCGCGACGCCGACGTGTACGTAGCTTACGCCGTTTCGATCGTTTTCGGCTCGCTCATCTCCCTTGCCGACCGCGTCTGCGGCCTCGCCAGGACTGTTGCACGCGATCTTGCGCCACCGATGCACCGTCCCGTGCACTACTCGCGACAGATCAAAGTGCATAGACCGGCAGCCTCGCGCTGATCCGGACGCGGCTTCGTTCAATACTCTTGTTTCCGACCCGGCCTGCGCCACGTCGGCCTGAACTTGCCGCCTCCAGTCGTGGGCCGGGTCCGAAACAAGCCTCAGTCTTATGTCAACCGCAGACCCATCCTGCGCCGCCAGCCCTCGGCCAGACCACCAAATACCGACGGGTCCCCCGGCTTCTTCGAACCAGACGCCGACGCCGATCGCAGCGGCGCCCGAGAATGGTTGCCTCGCAGAACACCAACGCCGTTGCTGCGAACGAAGGCCTGTTGATCATAGTGTCATCAAGCGGACGTCGATGAGTAGTCGACCCCGGTGCCTTGTTCCACGTCCACGGCTCCGGCATGTTGTAGCTCCCTTCGTCATCCGGATGACACAGGGAAGTGAAGCACCGGTGCACCGGTCGCACGGAGAAAGCATGAAGCGAACCCTCGGTCCGATATGTTTCGCCCTCGCCATGGTGACCGTGACAGCGAATGCCTTCGCGGCAACACTCCCGGTCTCCTTCACCGTGGACACGAAAGCACTCAAGATCGGCGCCCCTGCCGGCACCATTCTCGGTGTCAAGCTGTACACCGACTCCAGTTGCATCACCGTGCCGGTTGCTAAACTGGCGGTAGCCATCGAGAACGTGTCGGTGACCGAATCGCTGAAGGCGTTCACGCCCAAGCGAGCGGCGGCGAAACCGCCGATCACCACGCGCCTGAATTTCGTGCTCGAAGACGTGGTGCTCGACGCCGGAGTGGATCTTTTTCTTCAGGTGACCGGCAACGGTATCACTGCCGTCGGCGGCGATTGTCAGTCTCAGGGTGCGACGCCGGCGCCGCCCGCGGGTCTCTCCTGTGTCACGACGGACGTTCCCTGTGCGTTGGCCGCGGGTCCACTGTGCACCTCCCAATGCCCCGATGAGACCTACCAGATCATGGGTGGAGGCTGTGACTGCGCGCTTTCAGACAATCCGATCATCCGAGGCCAACCCGAAGAAGCAACGAAGGACCGCTACCGCTGCGAGTGTGCTCACAGCGTCCCCGCTTCCCCCTTCCTGATTCACGCGGTTTCGATCTGCTGCAAGTAGCAGCGTGGCCTCTGTCGCGGGCCGCGGCAAGGAAGCTCTCCAACTCTGCGGCGACAACCGTGTACAGCAACTTGGATTCGGCGTGTCGCGGCCCGCAGGGATTCTGGGCAACTGCGACGGTGCTCGTCGGCATGACCACCGATGACGCAGCCCACCACGACAGGTCGATGACGTAGTTGGCATGAACGTCGACTTGGTGGCGGCGATTGCGCCGGTGCGCGTCAGGCAGCCCCTCCGAGACTCTGCACTGGGTTGGCCGGAGCACCTTACTCGCACACGATCTGGCATCGGGACTGGCACTCGAGTGGTTGTTCGTGGCTGCTCGTCACAACCTGTTTGGGGTCTTCGGGCCCATCAGGAGCGGTTCCTCTCCCGAGGCGACATTCGGGCGGCCGCAACTCCTCGAGCCGCCGGCGGGCGTAGTTGCCGCGGCGCACAAGTTCGCGAAGCGTCACCTCGGGCACCTGAGCAACTGGAAGCCGACGCCGAATGCGCGAGCGAGCGTCCAGTCGCAGAGTCAGTCGAGGTGCGGCTGGCAATCCTTTCCTATGGAATGGACGCTTACCGAGTGACAAGTCCCGTTGCCGGCGATTCGCAGCAGGGCTCAGTCCGTGTTCCGCGCCTGCTCCCGCGGGAGACTCTTCGCCTAGCATACAGCGTGGGCAGCCTGACAATAGCGCGATCGCTGTTACTGCGCGCAGAACGACAAATGATCGGCGCACCGAAGGGATACTGGAGCGGCCCGCGCGGGCGCAGCCACCGGATCGCCGCAACACGGTGGCTGATCGAGCAACGCCTCGGCTGGAGCAAGAAGCAGGTCGAGCGTCAGCTTTTGTGGTCCGCTTTCGAAGACAACGGCCTCGGCACTCTGATCCACAACCACTGCGGCTCCATCATGGCGGCGCTGAAGGAAGCCTATCCGGGCCGTTTCAAAGCGTCGGACCTGCGAAGCATTCCCGATACAGAGCGCGATCGCCGCGACTCCCACGAGCGCGCCGTACCCACGGTGCGCTGGCTGGTCGAGGACGCACTCGGATGGAGCCACGCGCTCGTGCGCCTTTGCCTGTCGGATCTCGAATTTCGAGCATTCGCAGTCCATAGCATGCTGAAATGTTACTTCGGAAGCTCCTTCGATCGCGCGCTGGAGCAGGCCTATCCGGACCGCTACCGCCCCGGCGAGCTGTGCGAGTACCGACGTCACCCCGGTTTTCGCGAACCGCTCTTCAAGAACGTTTTCGCGATGCTGGGCGTCCTGCTCGACGCTGGACGCGACGAAGTCGCCGCGCGCCAGCGACATCGCATCTCCACCGCGCGTCTGCTCGCGCTGCGCAAGCAGTTCGCAGCCCGCGGCGTGCGCGGGCTGCTCCTCGAACCGAAGAACGCCGTCACTTCGATCGACACGCAACTCGCCATACGAGATCTCACCTACCGGCAGCCCTTGCTCACCGAGCGCGAGGCGAGCCGTGAGCTGCGCGAGCGCGGCATCAAAGTCACGCCAGAGGCGGTCCTGGAGATGTGGCGCTCGCATCGTCTGCTTGCGGTCAAGGAACGCTACCGGTGGGCCAAAGCGGCCGACGCCTACACGAACACCGCGAGCTGCTTCCGGCTGCGGACGGTGGCGCAGCGAGTCGCGGCAGGCGGCGGACTGCCGGCCCGTTGCGCGCACTGGTAGAGCTCGAGCCCGAGATTCGGAGTCTGCTGCGCAGGCCGCGCGGCTCGGGCGGCCACCTCGAGCCGGTGACCGGCCGGCCGTGGCGGGGTCGCTGGCGCCGTCTTGCGAGACCTACAGTAAGCCGGTAGTGTGGCTTACTCGGAGGTCCCCATGCCGCAATCCAAGCCCAAGACGGTCTACTCCAAAATGTCGGTCAAGAGCCAGACGGTCCTGCCACGCGAAGTGCGTGATCGGCTGCGCGTCGGACCAGGCGACCGGTTGCGCTACGTGATTGACGATAGTGGCGTACGCATCGAGAAGGGTGCGGCGCACGAAGAGGACGATCCGTTCGCGACTTTTGCCGAATGGTCAGGCGAGGCCGACGAAGAGGCCTATGCCGACCTCTGAACCTTCATCGTATCGTCCCGGCGATGTTGTCGTCGTTCCCTTTCCCTACCGCGATCGTTTCGCAGAGAAACGCCGGCCGGCGCTCGTGGTCTCGAATGACGAGCTCGCAGCCGAGGGCTTCGTCTGGGTCGCGATGATTACCAGCGCCAAGAATTCTCGCATGAGGCACGATCAGCCGATATCCGACCTCCCTCGTGCCGGGCTGTCGACTCCTTCTGTCGTACGGCCGATCAAGCTCGCCTGCATTGAACCGACGCGCATCGTTCGGCGGTCGGGCTGCCTGCCGCCGAGCGATTCGCAGCGAGCGCTCGCTGCGGTGTCGGGGTTCATCGGCAAGGGTAGCGGCAGAAAGCCCAACCCCTGACATCGCGAACCCGACGGACCGACGCCGCGCGAAGGGAGTTGGGGGTCAAGTCGCGGCTTGCGACTTGCTCGCGACCGGTCACGGCTGAAGCGCGGGAGAACAGCCGGCTCGCGCAGGTCCAGGCGCGCGCGTTCTCAGCCGCGCTTGCGGTAAGTCCCCGGCGCCACACCGCTCCACTGCTTGAAACGCTTGGCGAAGTGGTACTCGTCGGCGAAGCCTACCTGGCCAGCCACCAGCGCCAGCGGCTCGCGGGTCGTGCACAGCAGATCGGCCGCGACGCTCATCTTCAGATTCATCGCGTAGCTCATCGGCGAAATGCCGACGTGCTTCTTGAAGAGTCGTATGAAGTACGACTTCTCGAGGGCGAGTTGCCGGGCCAGATCGTCCAGACTGAAAGCCTCGCCAAGCCGCGAGCGCATGAAGTCGAGAGCGCGCTCGACGGCCGGGTGGGCGTGGTGCGAGGTCGGGCTGCCTGCCATCAATTCGTAGAGCAGCGCCGCGAACTTGAACGCCGCGGCGCGGCTCTGGCAGGGATCGCCCGACTCCGACAGGCGGCTGAGCTGCGCGAAGAAACCGTGCAGCCGGTCGCCGGCGCGGTGAGGAGTGCCTTCGGGCA
The DNA here is from genome assembly GCA_016218925.1 of Deltaproteobacteria bacterium. Lineage (GTDB taxonomy): Bacteria > Desulfobacterota > Binatia > UBA1149 > CAITLU01 > CAITLU01. Next base: position 4,405 of record JACRCR010000094.1, read on the forward strand.
GCCGCGCGGCCAAGTCGCCGGCCAGCTCGGCGTCGAGCACCGGGTCGAGGGCCAGGAAGGCGACGTACTGCAAGAGATAATCGCCATCCGAAGGCACCACCGCGCGGTGCTCGGTGCGCGGGCGCGTGTAGAAGAAATCGCCGGCGCGGATCGGCTGCCACTGGCCGCGCAGCTCGAAGGAACCGCTGCCCCCGACCACGTAGTGGAACTCGTAGGTGTCGTGGGCGTGGCGCTCGAAGGCGCGCACCCCTTTGGGTACCAACCAGCAGGCACGCAGTTGCACGATGTCGATATCGTACATCGAGCGGTCAGCCCGGACCATTGCCGGCAGCAGCGGCCCGGGAGTAGATTCGGGCGACCAATTGCCCCGAGGAGGCGACGCCATGCTGAAGAACCTCGAATCCCCGGCCGCGCCGTTTGCCGGCCTCGTGCTGTCACCGCAGGAAGCGCGCATCGAGCGCGGCGAGCCGGTCGGGCTGATCGGCGACGCGGCACGCTCCAAGCGCGCGCGGATCCACAAGATGATCGAGGGCTTCCGCGACCGGCCCATCCGGCTGAACGTCGAGAGGGCGCGGCTGCTCACCGAGTCGATGCGCCAGAGCGAAGGCCAGCCCACCGTGCTGCGCTGGGGCAAAGCGCTGGCCCACGTCCTCGAACATCACCCCATCCACATCGAAGACGACGAGTTGCTGGTCGGCAGCGCCGGCCCCAGCGGACGCTACGCGGTGGTCTACTGCGAGAACGGCGGCTACGGGCGCTTCTACATGCAGGCCCACGAACTGGTGCCCAGCCGCCCCGGCGACCAGATCGTCGTCACCGAAGCCGACATCGAGGTTCTGCGCAGCGAGATCCTGCCCTACTGGGAAACCCACCAGTACAGCGCGGCGTTGCTGAAGGCGCTTCCCGACGAAACCCGCCGGCTGATGCAGCGAATCTTCGTCGTCACCTCCACCGCTTCGGGGCGATCGATGCTGGCCTGGGCCCACGACTACGGCAAAGTGCTGAGCCGCGGGATCGGCTCCATCAAGCGCGAGGCCGAAGAGAAGCTCTTCGCGATCGATCCGTTCGACACGCGGGCGTGCGTGGAAGACCGGCCGTTCCTCGAAGCGGTCATCCTGGTCTGCGACGCGATGGTGACGTTCGCGCACCGATACGCCGAGCTTGCGCGCAAGATGGCCGGCGCCGAGAGCGACCGCGAGCGCCGCGAAGAGCTGCTCGAGATCGCGCGGGTGTGCGAGCGGGTACCCGAGCACCCGGCCACGACGCTGCGCGAAGCGGCGCAATCGCAGTGGTTGGTGCAGATCGTCTCGCGCCTGGAGCAGTCGATCGGCGGCGTGGTCGGCAACGCACGCATCGACCAGTACTTCTACCCCTACTACAAGAACGACATCGAAGCGGGGCGCATCAGCGACGACGACGCGCTGGTGCTGCTCGAATCGATCTGGGTCGGCATGGCGCGCAACGTCGATCTCTATGCCAAGCCGGGACAGCCCTCGCTGACCGACGGTTTCGCGCACTGGGAGGCCACCACCATCGGCGGCGTGACCCGCGACGGGCGCGACGCCACCAACGAGCTTTCCTATCTGATCCTGCAATCCAAGCGCGAGTTCCCGCTGCACTACCCCGACCTGTCTGCGCGCATCCACTCGCGCACGCCGGAGGCTTTCCTGCACGCCATCGCCGAGACGATCAAGGAAGGCACCGGTTTCCCCAAGTTGTTCTTCGACGACGAGATCGTCCCGTCGCTGCTGGCCAAAGGCGCCGAGGTGGCCGAGGCCAACGACTACTGCGTCACCGGCTGCACCGAAGTGAAGATGCTCAATCGCGACGTCGTGGCCACCGGCGGCTGCTGGGTGAACCTCGGCGCGATCCTGGAAATGACGCTCGGCGGTGGACAGATGAAGTGTTTCTCCGACGACTGCGTCGGCGTTGCCACCGGCGATCCCAGGGACTTCACGACCTTCGACGAATTGTGGGCCGCGTTTGGCATCCAGGCCGAGAACGTGATGCGCCATACGTTCATCCAGCAGTTCGTCGCCGACAAGCTGAAGTCCAGCCACATCGCCTCGCCGATGTTCTCGATGATGCACGACCTGTGCATGGCCGACTGCAAGGACATCCACTCGGGGCCGATCAAGAACGGCCTGTATCTGGGTTTCTTCGACATCATCGGATTCGGAACCGTCATCGACTCGCTCGCCGCGATCAAGAAGCTGGTGTTCGACGACCGCGCGCTGACGATGGACGAGTTGCTCACCGCGCTCGACGCGAACTTCGATGGCCACGAAGCCATCCGTCAGATGTGCCTGAACGCACCGAAGTACGGCAACGACGACCCCTACGCCGACAGCATCGGCCGCGACATCGAGGAACATTTCGCGCGGCTGGCGCACAGTCAGACCAGCGCGTTCGGCGGCGAGCTCGACCTGCGCTACGTGTCGGTCACCTCACACGTCCCGCTCGGGCTGATCGTCGCCGCCACGCCCGACGGGCGCCGGGC
>JACRCR010000007.1 GCA_016218925.1 Deltaproteobacteria bacterium
GGATCGTCCGGAAAGACCGGACTTTCCCGATCGGCCGCCGCCTCGACACGGTGGAGGAGACGGCCCGATGCGACCGGCGCGCCCGGAAAGGCCGCAGCGACTCGATACACCCGAGCCGCCCGAACGCCCCTCGCTTCCCGAGCGAGTCGATCTACCCGCGCGCCCTCCCGACCGCATCGAGCTTCCGGGCATGCGCTGACGAGGGACGCACGCCAGGTGCGCCCGCTGTGGACCCGAGCGGTGCGCGGTCATCGGCTCGCTGACGACGGACGCACGCTGGCGCGCCGCTGTGAACAGATTGCCTTCGGCTACCCCTGCGGCTCGTACCCGCACCACGGATCGGTGGCCAGCACGCTGCCGGTCAGCGCGTACGCTCGCGAACGTGAGCCTCCACAGATAGCGCGGTACTCGCAGCGCCCGCAGCGTCCCGTCAGCAAGTCCGGGTTGCGTAGCTGGCGAAAGATTTCCGAGTTGCGGTAGATGTCGCTGAACGGTCGGTCGCGCACGTTGCCGGCGTAGAACGGCAGGAAGCCGCTCGGGTACACCTCGCCGATGTGCGAGACGAACCCGAAACCGTTGCCCGAGTTCACTGCTCGCGGCGCGAAGCCCACCGTGTGCCCTGGCCCTTCGGAGCGACGCAGTTGCTGCGGCAGCTCGGCCTTGCCGCCGGCGTCACGCGGCGGTCGCGCACCACTGCCCTCGGCCTCGCGCTGCGCAACGTAGCGCCGATAGTGCTGGGCCTCGGTGATCTTGACGATGTAGCCCATCTCTTTCTGTACGCGATAGAGAATCGCGAAGAGCTCTTCGCACTGCGCGGCGGTCAGGCCCTTCAGCCCTTCGCCGCGTCCCATCGGCACCAGGAAGAACACTTCCCAGAAGACGATACCGAGAGTCTTGACGAACTCGGCCATCTCCCGGAAGTACGGATACGAGTCGGCGCAGATCGTCGTGTTGACTTGCAGCGGAAGCTCCGCTTCGTGGGCCCAGGCCACCGCTTCCATCGTCTTGGCGAACGAACCGGGCACTCCGCGAAAACCGTCATGCAGATCGGCGCGCGGAAAATCCAGACTGACGGCCATCTGATCGAGCCCGGCATCTCTGAGCGCGAACACGTCCTGGCGGCGCAGCGATGGAGAGGCGGCCGGGATGGTACCGACGCGCAGCCCCTTGTCCTTGCCGTAGCGCACCATCTGCGGCAGGTCGGCGCGCTTGACCGGATCGCCGCCGCTGAAGACGAACACCGGCGTTCCCATCGAAGCAACGTCGTCTAGCAGCGCTAAGCCTTCCTCTGTAGTCAGTTCGCGCGGATCCCTGTTGGGCTGGGCCGAAGCACGACAGTGCTGGCAGGCAAGGTCACAGGCCTGCGTGGTCTCCCAGATCACCAGGAACGGTGCGGAATCGAAATCGACGACGGGCATCTGCTGCATGTTGTTCTCTTCACTCCTCGGCGACACGACCGAACCGCGCAGTCTGTTGGAAAAGGTCCAGATGCAAGGCGGGCGCGGCGTTAGCGAGCGCAGGCGTACCGTAAGGTACGTCGGAGCGAGCGTGCCGCGTCCAACGCCGCAGATGAGCCTTTCCCGACAGACTGCACGATCAGCCCATCGGCCCGTTGTACACTTCCATGAAACGCAGCAGCGCATCTTGCGGCACAGCCAGGTTGGCATCGCCGTCGCTGTGCACGCAGATCACCGCCGGCCCGGACACCTCGCGCGCCGCGGCGAGCGCGGCTTCTAGTTCGCCGAGGCTCCCCGCGTAGAAGCCCGCGCAGCCGAGTCCCTTGGCCACCGTGTCCCAGCGCACGTCGCCCATGCGCGTGCCGAAGGTGCGCCCGTAGAGCATCTGCTCGTTGGGCTCTTCCATCGTCCAGCGTCCTTCAGCAAACACGATCGTGGTGAGCTTCAAACCCTCGCGCGCGGCAGACTGCATGTCCATGAAATGGAAACCGGCGGCGCCGTCTCCGGTAACGCACACGACCTCACGGTCGGGACTGCCGAGCTTGGCGCCGATCGCCGAGGGCACACCGGTGCCAAGCATGCCGAGTTCCAGAATGTTCAGGTACGAGCGCGGACCCGTCGGCGGAAGGAACCAGTACGCCCACAACGAAGTGTTGCCGCCGTCGGTGACGTAGATGGCGTCGCCGCCGAAGGCCCTGCCGATGGCTTGCATGGCGTGGGCCGGATGCAGACCAGGCCCCTTCCACGACGTGACCACCTGCATCTGATCGTTCCACCACGCAGTGGCAACCTCGCGGCATCGCGCCAGGAACGCCGCGTCCTTGGCTTTGACACCGCGCGCCGCCAGCGCAGCGGCGAGCGCTTCCACCGCCTGTTTCGCGTCGGCGACGATCGCCAGCGCCAGCGGCCTGGTCACGCCCATGTTGCGCTGGTCGATGTCGATCTGGATGACCATCTGCCTGGAGGGATCGCCCCAGTATTTGTCGAAAGGAAGATCGAGGTTGCCAAGACGCGAACCGACCACCAGCACGACGTCGGCTTCGCGCTTTGCCGTGTCGCCACCGGCACCGATCGCGTAGACGTAGTTGGAATGGTTGGTGGGCACCGCGGTGCGCGATGCCATCGAGGTCAGAACCGGGCAGCCGAGCTTCTCGACCAGCGCGAGCAGCGCCGGACCGGCGCCGCTGCGATCGGCTCCGGCTCCCGCGATCACCAGAGGCCTGGCGGCACCGGCAAGCATATGGGCGGCCGCCTCGATCTGCGCCTGCGAGGCCTGCGGCGAAGCGGCGCGGTAGGCCTGCGGCGCGAGCACGCGCGCGCCGGCGTCGTCGCCGGTCTCGTAGAGCACCGGCGCGGGCAGTTCTATCTGCACCGGGCCGGGCCTTCCGTTCCACATCTCGCGAAACGCAAGTCGCACCACTTCCGGAATGCGGCTCCACGCGAAGATCGGGCCTCCCCATTTGACCACCGGTTTGTAGACGTCGAGCTGATCCTGCCCCTGGAAGGTCGCGGGCGAAGACGGATAGACGTTGCCGAGGTGATGCTGAGAGGTGATCGCCAGCATCGGTACGCCCTCATGGCGGGCGGTGATCACGCCGGCGAGCAGGTTGGCCGATCCCGGGCCCGGATTGCCGAGCACTGCGCCGACCTGTCCGGTGGTCTTGTAGAGACCTTCGGCCATATGGGCCCCGGCAGACTCATGGCGCACAGGTACCAGGCGAATACCGTTTTCTTCGAGAGCCGCCAGCAGCGGATCGATCTCGGGCGAAGGAAGCCCGAACAGAAAACGGATGCCTTCGTTGGCGAGACATCGGGCAAGAAGCTGCCCGCCTGTGATGGTGGCCATGCGTGTACCTCTCGATGCTTTCCGTCAGTGGGCCCCGCGGCCCGTCTTCGCGGCGGGGGCACTTTAGACGGCTCGGCGACACAGTCCAGCGGCACCCCGCCCGCGGCACTCCCCGACCGCTGCGACCCCGGACTCAGCCTGCCGCGGCCGCCGCGCGTGGCGTCTCGACGCCGCCTCGGCTAGGAAGTCGCCGCCATGATCAGCACCGGAGATTTCAAACGCGGAGTGCGCATCCTCATCGATGCCGACCCCTACCTCATACTGGACGTCCATGTGCAGTCGCCATCGGCGCGCGGGGCGTCCTCTTTAACCAAACTGAAGGTGCGCAACCTGCGCACCGGGCAGGTCTTCGAAAAGACCTTCCGGGGCGGCGACAAGGTCGAGCAGCCGGACCTGGAACTGCGTCCGGTCCAGTACCTGTACGCCGACGACGATGGCTTCCACTTCATGGATACCCAGAGCTACGAGCAGATCCGGCTTGGCGCCGACGACGTCGGCGATGCCCCCGGCTACCTGACCGAGGGGTTGGAGGGGATCCGCTCGGTGGTGTTCAACGGCAAGGTGATCTCGATCGATCTGCCCAACACCGTCGCTCTGCGCATCACCGACACCGCGCCGTCGATCAAGGGCGGTACCGCCCAGGCCCAGACCAAGCCCGCCACGCTGGAGACCGGGCTGGTAATTCAGGTCCCCTCCTACCTCGAGCCCGAAGAGCAGGTCATCGTCGACACCCGCGACGCCCGCTTCATCTCGCGCGCCAAGGGCTGAGACTGCGCTCGAGAACCCCTGACCGAGCCGGGCGCCTGCCGGCGGCAACTCGCTGCCGATCGCGCTCGATGACGGCAGCGTCGGCGCCCATTGACGCGGCAGCGTCGGCGCCCATCGTCGCGGCAGCTCCGGCCACGAGGATGTCCGTTGCTGAGCTGCAACGCCTTGGTTAGGGTCGATCCCATGCCAGGACCAGCACCGACCGCCGAGACAACTCCGACCAGGCGCCGCTACCCGCCAACGCCGGTCCTGCTGGTGGTCGCCATCGCAATAGTGCTGCGGTGCTCCTGCGCGCTGGCTGCGCCCGGCCCCGGCCCCGGCGAGCCTTTCGGTGGCGACGACGCCGGATGTGTTCCGTCGCGCTCGGAGCTGCGGCGCTGCTCGGACACCGCCGCCCGTGCCTACTCCAGACTCGAAACATCGCTGGGCACCTGCCACACCAAACAGGCCGCCGCACGTTACGCGCAAGTAATTCTCGGCAGGCCGAAGAACTTCGACGAAGAGAATTGCGAGGCCTTCGCCGCCGCACGCTTCGACGCAACACTGGCCAATCTCGACGCCAGCGGCGACTGCGGCGCCAGCGCGCTGCTCACCACCGCACCGGCGGCCGGCGCCGCCTTGCACGATGCGCTGGACGCGCGCGGCGCAGATCTCTACTGCGACGCGAGTTCGGGCGCGCCGATCGACCCCGGCGGCGATGACGCCGGCAGCGTGCCCGCTTCGCGCAATGCGCTGACCTGCACGAGACGCGCGGGCAAGGCGCTCGGCAAACTCGCTTCGGCGGTGGCGCGCTGTCATCAGCAAGCGGCCGCGGCCGGCTTCACGCTGAGGGATCCGCCATTCGACGAGGAGGCCTGCGAGGATCTTGCCGTGGGCGTGTTCGACGATGGCAGCGAACGCTTGCTGGCCAAAGCCACTTGTCCTGCTTGTCTGGACGCGGCTGCGCTGGTCGCGCTGCGCGACGGCGCGCTGGCACGCCTGGATGCCGACAACGCCGCCGTCTATCCCTGCCCCGATCCGGTGCTGCACCCGGGCACACCATTGCTCGACCGTCCAACGCTGATGGCCGTGGGCGTGCAACTCCCGATCAGTGGCGACGAGGATCGCGACGCGAGCGTGGCGCTGCGCTACCGCGCCGTCGGCGCTCCTGCGTGGAAGGACGCGCCGGCGCTGCTACGGGTAAAGCCGGAGACGACTGCGGCCGGCGAAGGAAGCGCGGTGCCCGAGCAGTTCGCCGGCAGCATCTTCGACCTGCGCCCTGCAACCACCTACGAACTCGAGCTTCACGCGGTCGATGCCGATGGGCCGGTCGACGAGCTGCTGGCGCTTACCGCGACGACGCGCGCGCTGCCGGCCGATCCGTCCACGCCCCACCCCGTCGCTGTCGCCGACGCCACGCAGCTTGCGGCAGCGTTGGCGGCGGCCGGACCCGGCGACGTAATCACGCTGGCCGATGGCCTCTACTCAGGCGCTTTCGTGCTGGAGGCCGATGGCACCGCCGGCGACCCGATCGTGATCCGCGGCACCAGCAGGGACGGCACCATCCTCGACGGCAACGACTGCCTGTGCAACGTGCTGGAAGTCTACGGCAGCTACGTCCACGTCGAGAACCTGACCCTTCGCAATGCGCAGCGCGCGCTGCGCTTCCAGACTTCCGGCGCGGTCGGCAACGTCGTGCGCCGCGTGCACACGGTCGATACGCGCCTGGGCCTCGGCACCCGTGACACCCAGTTCGACTTCTACTTCTGCGACAACCTGCTCGAAGGACGGCTGGTGTGGCCGCACGTCTACACCGATAACGACGGTGCCGACTCCGGCGACGACGGCATCCTGGTGCAGGGGCACGGCCAGGTTGTGTGCCACAACCAGCTCATCGGTTTCGGCGACGCGCTGAAGAACGGGCTGATCGGAGCCAGGTCGCTCGACTTCTACGGCAACGAAGTGCTGTCGGCTTACGACAACGCCATCGAGCTCGACATCGGCGAAGGTAACCTGCGCGCCTGGCGCAACCGGTTCACCAACAGCTTCGCGACCATCAGTTTCCAGCCGATCTACGGCGGGCCGGCATACGCTGTGCGCAACGTCGTCGTGAACGTCGCCGACGAGCAGATGAAGTTCCACGGTCTTGGCGAAGGGGCCGGACCCAGCGGCGTGCTGGCGTGGAACAATACGTTCGTCAGCCCCGGCATCGCGCTGCAAGTGCACACCTACGCGGCAAGCCACAACTTCGAGGTCTCCAACAACCTCTTCGTCGGACCGGCCGTGCTTGCGACCACCAGAACGGTGGACTGGACCGCACCGATCGTCGATGCCACGTTCGACGCCAACGGCTACTACCCTGACGGCGCCTTCCGCTTCGATCTGGAGCCGGACGGGCTCACCAGCTACGCCAGTTTCGCCGCGATGCAGGCGGACGGAATGGAGACCGCCGGCTCGCTGCTTGCCGAGCCGATTTTCCAGAGCGGACTGACCGCGCCGGCCGGCTACACGCAGACTCTCGCCCCGGCCGACGTCACGCTCGACGCGGCTTCCAACGCTGTGGATGCAGGTACGGTGATACCTGGCATCACCGGCGGTTATCTCGGTTCCGCGCCCGATCTCGGAGCACTCGAGCGCGGCTGCCCGCTGCCGATCTTCGGCATCCGCCCCCCAGGCATCGACGAATCCAACGAACCGATCGGCTGCGAGTGACAGAGATAGGCGAAGAAGGGTCGCACGACTGCCCAACATCTCCACGCAGTCTGTTCAGAAGGGTCCAGATGCGAGGCGGACGTGGGTCCTGAGCGCGGAGGCGTAGCGAAGCTACGTCGTAGCGATCAGGGCCTGCGTCCAACGAAGCAGATGGGCCCTTATGGACAGACTGCCTTCACTTCGGCAAACGCCCAGTCGAGCCAGGGCAATAGCGCTTCGATGTCGGCGCGATCCACCGTGGCGCCGCCCCACACGCGCAGTCCCGGAGGGGCGTCGCGGTAGCCGGCGATGTCATAGGCCACGCCTTCCTTGTCGAGCAGCGACACCATCTTCTTGATGGCGGCAGCGCGAGCGTCGGCGTCCAGGCTCTCGAACCACGGATCGATCACCTTCAGACAGATCGACGTGCACGAGCGGGTGCGCGGGTCGCGCGCCAGGAAATCGACCCAGTTGGTCTTGGCCACCCAATCGACGATCGCTGAAAGGTTGGCTTCCGAGCGCGCCACCAGCGCGCGAAGCCCGCCGAGTTTTTCGGCCCACGCAAGCGCGTCGAGAATGTCTTCGGCGCACAGCATCGACGGCGTGTTGATGGTGGCACCCTCGAACAGATCGCCGTCGAGCTTGCCCTTCTTGGTCATCCGGAAGACCTTCGGCAGCGGCCACGCCGGCGCGTAGCTCTCGAGTCTCTCTACCGCGCGCGGCGACAGCGCGAGCATGCCGTGGGCGCCTTCGCCGCCGAGCACCTTCTGCCAGGACCACGTGACGACATCGAGCTTTTCCCACGGAAGGTTCATCGCGAACACCGCCGAGGTGGCGTCGCAGATGGCGAGTCCGGCGCGGTCGGCGGGAATCCAGTCGCCGCTGGGCACGCGCACGCCCGAGGTGGTGCCGTTCCAGGTGAATACGACGTCGTTGTTGAAGTCGACCTTGCCGAGATCGGGAAGCTCGCCGTAGTCGGCACGCATCAAGCGCGGGCTCAGTTTGAGCTGTTTGGTGACGTCGGTCACCCACCCCTCGCCAAAGCTCTCCCACGCCAGCATGTCGATGCCGCGGGCGCCGAGCAGCGACCACATGGCCATTTCCATCGCACCTGTGTCGGAGCCTGGAACGATGGCCAGGCGATAGTCATCGGGCATTCCCAGCACTGCCTTGCTGCGGTCGATCACCGCTTTGAGGCGCTCTTTGCCCGCCTTGGCCCGATGCGACCTTCCGACGAACGCGCCGGAAAGGGCGTCGAGACTCCATCCGGGTCGCTTCGCGCACGGGCCGGAGGAAAAGTGGGGACGCTGGGGGCGATGACTCGGCTTCATGGGGGGTCCTCCTTAGGCTCAGGGGCTTCCAATGCCACGTTGCCGCGTCGGGTCAATCAGATCTTCATCATGCCGCGCCGAGGCGTCCGGGTCGCGAAGGTGTCGGCGCTGAGCGGAGCTCCCATCTCAGCCAGCACCGCACGATGCTCGGCCGGCGGTGTGCGCATCAAACGCTTTTCGAAAACGGCGAGCTTGGCGAACGCGTCGAGGCCGAGCGTCAGATCGACCAGCGAAGCCACTTTCGGCCAGCGCGCAGCATCGATGCGAAAACGCGCCAGAGCCGCGTTGCGCATCAACGAGGCCACCGCGATGTCGGCGATCGAAAGAGCCCCAAACAAGAAGCCGTGGGCCGGCGCCTGCGATTCGAGGTAGTCGAGCACCTGGGGAATCTCTTCGGACTGCGTCTTCTCGACGACCGAGGCGTCGGTCTTCTCGCCCCAGACCGCCGGAGCGATCGCTAACTGGTTGAACAGGCGCCAGATGAAGACCTCGCCCATGCGCGTGTCGGCGAACTCTTCGAGCCAGCGGGCGCGGGCCCGCTCGGCGATGTCTGCGGGGTAAAGGTGCGGCTGCGGATAGCGCTCTTCGAGGTACTGGCAGATCACCGACGAATCGGCGAGCGTCACGCGGTCGTCGATCAGCACCGGAATGCGGCGGATCGGACTCAGCGCTGAGAAGCGATCGTCGCCGAAGAACGGGACGATCGGATCGATCTCATAGGCAATACCCTTGAGTTCGAGAAAGACCAGAACCTTGCGGACGTAAGGCGACAGGTAGCTGCCGATGATGCGGACGGGTTCTTTCATTTCATCGTCTCCGATAGGGTGCCGGGGCCGCGCACGCGGGGCTACCGCAAGTCGCAAGCCGCGACTTGACCCCTCGTAGACCCCTCGTAGGCTAGCGATGATCGGTGACGATTTCGAAGAGCTGGCGTGCTGGTCCGCTGTCGCCTCGGGGCGGGCGCGGGTCGAGCTGTCGCAGGTGCAAGGCCCGCGCGGCAAGGCGCTGCGTGCGGACTTCGACTTCGGCGGCGGCGGCGGCTTCGTCGTCGCACGCCTCGCCTGCGCGCTCGAGCTTCCCGAGGACTGCGCCTTCACCTTCGACGTGCGCGGATCCGCGCCACCCAACAAGTTCGAGATGAAGCTTTGCGACGCGACCGGTCACAACGTCTGGTGGTACCACCGCGACGCTTTCGCGTGGCCCGAGAGCTGGCAGCCGCTGCGCATCGAGAGCGACGACATCGAGTTTGCGTGGGGACCGGCCGGAGGCGGACGCCCCTCAACTATCGCTGCGATCGAATTCGTGATCGCCGCAGGACCCGGCGGCAAAGGCAGCGTGTACATCCACGACCTGCGCCTGGAAGACACGAGCTTTCGTGGCATCGCGACCGTGGCGGCTTCGAGCACCGCGGCCGGTCACGAGCCGGGCGGGATCCTGCGTACCGGCGCCGACCGCGCCCCGCGCGCGGCCGGCGATGACAGTGCGGACGCCGGCCCGGCCGCAGTTGCGCCTGGCTGGCGCAGCAGCGGCTCCGGACCGCAGTGGCTGCTGATCGATTTCGGGGCGCGCCGCGAGTACGGCGGATTGATCATCGATTGGGAAGCCGGGCGCGCTGCGCGCCGCTTCGACCTCAGCATCTGCGACGACGCCGTGGCGTGGAAGATCGTGCGCTCGGTGAGGGACGCGAGCGGCACGCGCAGCTATCTGTACCTGCCCGGCAGCGGGTCTCGCTACCTGCGCCTGGATCTGCACGAGGCGCAGGGCGCTGGCGGTTTCGGGATAGTCGCCGTCGACGTGCGGCCGCGCGACTTTGCTCGTTCGCCGAGCGAGTTCTTCCATCAGATAGCGACGCGCGAGCGCAACGGTGCCTACCCGAAGTACCTGCGAGGGGAGCAGACCTGCTGGTCCCCGGTCGGTGTTCTCGGCGGATCCAGTCAGGGGCTTCTAAACGAAGAAGGTCTGCTCGAGACCGATCTCGGCGGGTTCTCGCTCGAGCCCTTCGTGTATGTAGGCGGCGACCTCGTCACCTGGGCCGACGCGACGGTGACGCAAACCCTCGAAGACGGATTCCTGCCGATCCCCTCGTCGTGCTGGGAAACCGGAGAAATGCGACTGCGGACGACTGCGTTCGCCGCGGGCACCCCGGCGCAGCCGGTGCTGTACGTCCGCTACCGCATCGAAGCCGCGGGCTCGGCGCCGGCGCGCGCGGCGCTGTTCGTGGCGCTGCGTCCCTTCCAGGTTGTCCCGCCCTGGCAAGCCCACGGCGTAATGGGAGGACCCAGTCCGATCCGAACACTGCGCTACCAAGGCCGTGTAGTGCTGGTCAACGGTGACCGCCAAGTCTTCTCGCTGACCCCCGACGGCGGTTTCGGCGCGGCGACTTTCGATCAGGGTACGATCACCGGGTATCTGTCGCGCGGCGAGTTGCCGCCGCAGAGCGAAGTCGACGACAATTTCGGCTACGCGTGCGGAGCGTTGCGCTACGAGGTGGATCTCACACCCGGGTCGGTGCACGACGTGTTCGTCGCCGTGCCATTCCACGCAACCGGCGCGACCGGCACCACACGCGCCACACGCGCGGATCTTCCGTCCAACCAGCGTGAGGCCGCGGCGCTTTTCGAGCGCACCACCTGCCTGTGGAGAGACGCTCTCGGCAACGTCGAGCTGCGCCTGCCGGGGGACGCGCGCGCACTTGGCGAGACGCTGAAGACCGCGGCTGCGCACATCCTGATCAACCGCGACGGCGCCGCGCTGCAGCCGGGACCGCGGCGCTACGCCAGAACCTGGATGCGCGACGGCGCCACCATGAGCGCGGCGCTGCTGCGCACCGGCCACGCCACCGAGGTGCGTGACTTCCTGGAATGGTTCGCGCACTTCCAGCGCCCCGACGGCGCCGTCCCCGCGATCGTCGGCCGCAGCGCGGTCGACCCGCTGCCAGAGCACGACAGTCACGGGCAGTTCCTCTACACGATCGCCGAGTACTTCCGCTTCACCGGTGACCGCGATTTCCTGTCGCGAATGTGGCCTGCGATGCTCGCCGCCGTGGGCTATATCGAAGCGCTGCGCGGTCAGCGCCTCGGCCCCGAGTTCGAGACCGGACCAAGCCGCGCCTGCTACGGGCTGCTGCCCGAGTCGGTCAGCCACGAGGGATACCTCGCTCAGCCGGTGCACGCGTACTGGGACGACTTCTGGGCGCTTCGTGGACTGAAGGACGCTGCGACGATGGCGGTGGTCCTCGAAGATCACGACAACGCACGCGCGCTGTCGGCGCTGCGCGACTCGTTCCGCGACACGCTGTACGCGTCGATCCGCGCGACGATGACGGAGCGAGACGTCGCCTACATTCCGGCCTCGGTGGAATGGGCCGATTCCGACCCCTGCGCGATCGCGACCGCGATCACCACGGTAGACGAAGAAGAACGTCTGCCGCACCTCGGCCTCGAGCGCACCTTCGCCGAGTACCTCGAGCATTTCGACGACCGCCGCGCCGGTCGCGCCGGCCAGGTGCAGTACACGCCTTACGAGATGCGACTCATCGGCGCTCTGGTGCGCCGGGGAGAACGCGAACGCGCTCTGCAACTGCTGCGTTTTTTCTTCGACGACCGGCGTCCACCGCCGTGGAACGCGTGGAGCGAGATCGTCTGGAGCGATCCCAAGGCTCCCGCACACATCGGCGACATGCCGCACGCGTGGATCGGTGCCGAGTTCATCCTGGCGTTGCGCACCCTCTTCGCCTTCGAGCGCGAGCGCGATGCTGCGCTGGTGCTGGCGGCAGGGCTGGATCCGCACTGGCTCGCCGGCGGATTTGAGGTGGCCGCCGACAACCTGCCTACGTACCACGGCACGCTTTGCTACACGCTGCGCGCCGAGGACGCGGCAACGCTGCTGCTGTCGCTCTCGGGCAGTCTCGCGGTGCCGCCGGGCGGTTTTGTGCTGAGGCCGCCGCTGCCCGGCCCACTGCTCCGCGCCGAAGTCGATGGCACGCCGGTTCCGGTCGACGACCTCGCAGGCGTGACGATACATTCATGTCCCGCGCTGGTACGCCTGCACTGCCAACCGTGAGCGGTCGTGAGGGGTCGAGTCGCGGCTTGCGACAGGCCTGCGGACCGGCGGTGGCGTCACATGCAGAAAATGCACCGGCGAGCGTCCGGCAATAGGATTCCCCCGGGAAGTTTGAAAGAGGAGTAGTGGTGCAAACACTCGGCAACCTGAAGATCGTCGACGCGCAGCCTCGGCACGCGCCGTTCATCGCGTGGGTGATCCTGACCGCGTTCCGGTCACACCTGGAGAAGGGCTTCTGGGACTTCATCCGTCCGGGGAGCGACGCGCAGCTTCTGCGCTACCTCGAAGCGCTCACCACGTCGAAGGCCCCGCACTGGACGCACCTGCCGCTGTTCCTCGTCGCCGAGGTCGACGGCGAGCCGGCGGCGGCGCTGTCGGGCTACTTCGACGAAGAACACGGCGGCATGCGTCTGCGCGATGGAATGGACGAAGCCGACGCGGCCACCGCTCAGACGGCCGACGCCGAGGCGCTCGCTCGGGCACTGACGATCCTCAACGTTGCCCCGGAGCACGTGCCGCGCGCGTGGATAATCGAAGACGTCGCGACACGGCCGCAGTTTCGGCGCCGCGGACTGGTCGACGTGCTGATGCAGGAGATCATGGAGCGCGGCCGTCGCAGAGGCGCCACGGTGTCCGACATCGGCGTGTTCATCGGCAACGACTCGGCGCAACCGGCCTACGAGAAAGCCGGCTACGTAGTGGTCGACGAAAAGCGCGACGCGCAGTTCGAAGCGGTGTACGAGACACCCGGAGTGCGAACGCTGCGACGCGCGTTGTAGGCAACGGCTTTCAGCGGACCGCTGTCGGATCTGAGTCACGGCCGGTGGGTTTGCATTGCCAGCCCCCGTCGCCGGCAAGTTCCAGCACCGCGTCGTAGTGTTCTCGCGAAGTCTCGGCCTCGGCTTCGGCGAAATGCACGTACGAGATCGACCGCGCGCACAGGACGTCCAGAACCTGCTCGACCTGAGCAGTCGTCAGCGCGGTCCCCACGCGGTCTAGAATCGCGAACGACGGGGTCGCGATCACCACACGCGCAAGACTGAGCAGTTGCTGCTCGCCCAGCGAGAGCAGGTCGTCCCAGTGTCGCTCCACATCGAGCCCGCCGACCCGTGCCGCGATCGCCGCGGCCCCGACCGCTTCCAGTGCGGCACCGATCCGCTGATCCGGCACCGTCGTGACGCGACCGGCGGGGACCAGGAACTCGCGAAGCGTGCCGGGCGGCAGATACGGACGCTCTGCCAGGAACGAAATCGACGCCGCGTCGGGGCACGTGATCGACCCGTTTCCCGAGTCCCAGATCCCGGCGGTCGCGCGAAACAACGCGACTTTGGGA
>JACRCR010000008.1 GCA_016218925.1 Deltaproteobacteria bacterium
CCGTGCAAGAAGCCGATGGAAACCTGCACGACGCTCAATGGCTCGGCAGATTGGGCGATCCGGCGCGGCTACGGCCGCAAGATCTCGGCGGAAGAGGCGATCGAGATCGCGGCGCGCACGCGCGACAACTACATGGTCCATATCGCCGACAACGTGAAGAACGACGTCAGCTACATCTGCCACTGCTGCGGCTGCTGCTGCGGGATGCTGAAGGCGATCAACACACACGGCATCCAGACCGCCGTGCACACCAGCAACTTCCTGGCCACCGTCGACGACGACAAGTGCAAGGCGTGCGCGCGTTGTGTCAAAGCCTGCCCGGTGATGGCGATCGATATCACGCCGCTCAAGTTCGGCGATGCCACCGCGCGTATCGACGAAGAGACGTGTCTGGGTTGCGGGGCCTGCAACATCGCCTGCAAGAACAACGCGATGTCGATGAAATCGAGGGACAAGCGGGTGTTCACGCCCGAGGACAACATCGAGCGTTTGATTCGTGCTGCGGTCGAGCGCGGCACGGTTCACCATATGCTGTTCGACGATCCCGACAGCGTCACCAGCCGCGGCATGAACCTGGCGCTCGGTGCATTGATGGCGCTGCCGCTGACCAAGAGGTTGCTGGCGGTCGAGCAGATCAAGTCGACGTTCGTGCGCACGATCGTTGCGGGCGCGAAGAAGGGAATGGCGGAGGCGTCGGCGGGAGCGTGAGGTAGGCTCGTGAGGAGGCGCCGCGCGTTTTCGATGACACGACAAGCGAGGCAGCGATGAAGGATTTCGACTACTCACCGGCAGGCGTAGCGATCCGCGAGGACCTGCGCGAGGCGCATCGTTTCTTGTGGGAGCATCTACGCGCGCCGGGCACCTGGTGGACCGGCGCCGAGCGTCTGGCGATCGCGGCCGAGAGCCGCCACGCCGCCGGTTGCGCGCTGTGCCGCGAGCGCAAGGCTGCGCTGTCTCCGAACGCGGTCGCCGGGTCCCACGACACGCTTGGCGCGCTGCCGCCGGACGTGGTCGACGTGATCCATCGCCTGCGTAACGACTCCGGCCGACTCTCCAAGGCGTGGTTCGACCGGGTGATCGGCGGCGGACTCGACGAGACGAAATACGTCGAGCTGGTCGCGGTCGTCGCGCTGCTGGCGGGCCTCGACTACTTCGCGCGCGCCGTGGGGATCGCGCCGCCGCCGCTGCCGCACCCGCTTCCGGGTGAGCCGTCGCGGCACCGGCCGGCGTCGGCGAAGCCGGGCGACGCCTGGGTGCCGCTGGTGGCGGTCGAGGATGCGCAGGGACCCGAGGCCGATCTCTACGGTGGTTCGCCGTTCGTCCCTAACATCATGCGCGCGCTCAGCCTGGTGCCGGATGAGGCACGCGCGCTGCAGAGTTCATCGAGCGCCAATTATCTCGCGGTCGCCGAGATCGGCGATCCGACGGTACGCAGATCACTCGACCGAATGCAGATGGAGCTGGTCGCTGCGCGAGTGTCGGCAATGAACGAGTGCTTCTATTGAACGACGGCGCACAGCGCACTGCTCCGTGCGAGCAGTCAGGTAAATGGCAAGGAAGTCGATCTGAGTGCGGTAAACGGCGGCGCCGGCTCTGACGCCGGCGTCCAGCACGGCGCCCGTCTGGTGGCGTTCGTCGAGGCGGTGATGAAAGGCGACGACGCGACTCTGGAGCGAGAGCGGCGCGAACTGAGGGCGGTGTTGTCGCCGGAGAGCTTCGTGGATGTGGCCGCGACGATCGGGGCGTTCAACACCGTCGACAGGGTTGCCGACGCGACCGGAATCCCGCTCGACGCGATGCTCGATGCGATGAGCGCGGATTTCCGCGGGGATTTGAACCTGGAGCGCTTTGCTTCGTCGGCCAACACTCCAAAGGCAACCTGAGTAACACGGTCTCGTCTGGCCGGCGCAGACGGCAACAACCGGAGGAAACGACATGGCAGGTATCGGCAGCGGCGTTTGGCAGAGCACGGCGTGCACGGTTTGCGCGACCAACTGCGGCCTGGAGGTTCAGGTAGAGGACCATCGCATTACCAAGGTGCGCGGCGACAAGCGCAACCCGTTCAGCCAGGGCTACACGTGCAGCAAAGGTCTGACGGTCGCCAAGCTGGTCGACCATGAGCAGCGCGTAACGACTCCCCTCAAGCGCATGCCCGACGGGGCCTACGCCGCGATCTCATGGCCGCAGGCGATCTCCGAGATCGCGGCCAAACTCGGCGCCGTCGTCGCCGGTCACGGGGCGGAGGCGGTTTCGTTGCTGGGCGGCGGCGGCCAGGGCAATCATCTCGACTTCGTCTACGCGGTCGGCTTCCTGAACCTGCTCGGCTCGCGCCGGCACTACAACACACTGGCCCAGGAATTCACGCAGAAGTACCTGGTAAACGGCCTGATGTTCGGCAGCGAGGGCATCGACTACGAAGAGAACTGGGACCGCTCCGAAGTGATGCTGGTGCTGGGTTCGAACCCGTGGATGAGTCACGGCCCCCAGCGCGCACGCACGCTGATCAGGGAGATCGCCGGCGATCCTTCCAGGACCATGATCGTCGTCGACCCGCGCCGTCACGAAACGGCGGAGAAGGCCGACATCTTCCTGCAGATCCGTCCGGGTACCGACCTGTACTTCCTGCTGGCGCTGCTCGGCGTGATCGTCGACGAAGGCCTGATGGACGAGAAGTTCGTCGCCGAACATACGCGCGGATGGGCAGAGGCCCGCTTCATCGCCGCCCTGGTCACTCCTGCCCAGGCGGCCACGCTGTGCGACCTCGCCGAAGAAGATATCCGCAAGGTGGCGCGGCGCTTCGCGACCGCCAAGAGCGCGAGCATCCGCGTTCACCTCGGCATCTGTCATGCCAGATACATGGTGGAGAACTGCTATCTGGCGACCTTGCTGCACATCATCACCGGCAACATGTGTACGGCCGACGGCGCCAACATTCCGGTGACGCTGTTCACCGGCGCCGGACTCACCGCGGAGGACAAACCGTCCGAAAAGCCGCGCACGCGTATTGCCGGGATTCCGGCGATTCGCGGCCTGTTGCCGCCCAACGCGCTGCCGGAAGAAATCCTGGATGCGGGCGAGCAGAGCATCCGCGCGCTGATCGTCGAGGGCTGCAACCCGATCTGCTCGTACGCCGATGCGGCGAAGATGACCGAGGCCTTCAAGAAGCTCGACTTGTTGGTGGTGGTCGACCCGGCGATGACGGAGGCGGCGCGGCTTGCGCACTACGTGCTCCCTCCGCCGATCGGCTACGAGAAGTGGGAAGCGGCGATCTTCGCGAGGGGTTTCCCGGAGGTCTACTTTCACCTGCGGCCGCCGGTGTTGCCGGCTCCGGCGGAGACGCGACAGGAGTGCATCATCTACTACGAGCTGGCCAAGGCGATGGGGCTCGACTACCGCTCGCATCCGGCCTTTGCCGCCCTGGAGGACGCCATCGACGCCGGCGACCCGGCGCCGGTGCTGACGCTGATCAAGGGCCTGTGCACGTTGTTCGCGATGACACGGCAGCCCGAGCTGCTCGCGGCCGGCACCATCACCGCCGGCGGCGATCCGGTCGAGGAAGTCTTTCAGACTCTGCTCGATCATCCCGAGGGCGTGCTGCTGTGCCGCGTGGATCCGCAGCGCAACTGGGAACAGGTGCGCACGCCCGATCACAAAGCCGTTCTGGACCCGCCGTTGATCATGGATCTGTTCCGGCATCTGGTCGTTCCCGAAGACACCGACTTCCGCAAGAACGCGAGGTATCCGTTCATTCTGCAGACCGGCGAGCGCAACGACTACAACGCCAACACCGTTCACCGCGATCCCACCTGGCGAAAGAAGCAGCACGACAGTTATCTGAGAATGCATCAGTCGCTGGCTGCCGAGCTCGGGGTGGCCGACGGTGAGAAGGTGCAACTGACGACAGAGTATGGCCGCGCGCTGGTGCCGGCGATGGTGACCGACGACATCTATCCCGGCAACATCAGCATGCCGCACGGCTACGGTCTGCTATGGGAGAACAAGGAGACTGGTCGCCTCGAACCTGTCGGTACCAACGTGCAGGAACTCATCGGCGCCCAGTATCGCGATCCGCTCACCGCGATTCCGCTGCACAAGTACATCCCGGCCAAGGTGGCGAAAGCCGGGGGCTGAACGTGCCTGCCAAGACTCCACGGTAGACGCGGAGCGAGTCGCGGCGCACGGCATCGATGCATGGACTGCGTGGCTGGAGCGCGAGGTGGGCCCTTTCGTGGGTGGCTGAGGCGGTCGCGCTGTCCAACTATGGTTCTGTGGTTGAGGCACCCTCTCCCTCGGGCTAGCATTGAATCCATGCAAATCGCCTTGCCCGCGCCCTTCGAAGGCAACCTCGCTCCCGCCCGCGCCGCCTTACACCTCGCGATCGGCCTTTACACAGCGGAAGAGGCGACGCTGGGCCAAGCTGCGGAAGCCGCCGGGGTGAGCCAGAGCGAGTTTCTGCGCGAGTTGGGCCGCCGCCACATCGCGCTGCACTACGGGCGCGAGGACTTCGCCGAAGACCTCGCCAGCCTGCGCGAACTCCCTCCGACCTGAGCAGTGCTCGTCGTCAGCGACACCTCACCGCTCGCCGCCCTGCTGCAAATCGGCCAAGCCGGGCTTCTCCCGCTGCTTTTCGCCCGCATCCTCATCCCGCCAGCGGTTCGCGCCGAGCTGCTCCGCGAACATTCCATCCTGCCTGCCTGGTTGGAGACGCAGCCACCCACGTCGATCCCTACCTCGCTTTCTGCCGCCGGTCTCGATCTCGGCGAGACGGAAGCGCTCGCCCTCGCGCTGGAAGTTCGTGGCCGACACCGTGCTCCTCGATGAACGCCTCGGTCGTCGCGTCGCACGCGCTCATGGGCTGCGAGTTACCGGTCTGCTCGGCGCCCTCGTGCTGGCGAAAGAGCGCGGCCACCTCACCGCAGTGCGTCCGCTCATTGTCGAGCTTCGCCTCCGTGCCGGCTGCTGGTTCGACGACGATCTCATCGCCGACGTGTGCCGCGCCGCCGGCGAGTCACCGTAGCGTTCCGTCTCTTCCTCGGTCTTGGACGGGATGTGATTCCGCGTCGAGCGATTCGACCCTGCATGAGGGAAGTCGACGTTCACGCTGCGCAGTTGCTCGCCGTGGCGACGCAGCTCGGAGAGGTCAAGGTGAGCGGTGACGTCGTTGTCCTTGTCGAACCGTTCGTCGAAGTGGCCGAAAGCGAGAAGGTTCGCGCTGCCAACCGAGCGCCGCGTGGTCGATCTGCGGGAACACAGCCTCGCGCCTGCGCGCCGCCCTCTTGGCTCGGAGGTGGGCATATGCCCACCGCCGAGGCGAGTTGCCCCCGCGCGTGGGCCGCGCCAAGAACCCAAGTTGTTGAAATGGCATACAAACCGCTCTGGCACACGCGTTGCTTTGAGAGGGCATGGCGATGATGTTCCAGCCCACCACCACGAAGCAGAGCCAGACGGCAGCCACTGCTGCCAGCGCGCTTTGCGTCGCGGCGGTCGGCTGGCTGCTGGCTGCCGAGTTTGAATGGCTCGGAGTTCCGGCGGGTTTGGGAGCTGAGCTCTGAGCGACGGCGTTCCGCGCGTCGGAGAGGGGCGTGGACGGGATCAAGGTTCGACGGGGGGGCCGGGCGCTCCGCAACAGCGCTCGGCGCCGCTCTCGAGGCGCAGCGCCGGAGAACGTCTCTTGGGGGGGACGGGCAACATGTTTTTCTCTGCCAACGTGCGTTCGAGTCACACGGGATTTCACTCGAATCGCTGGGAAGCGATGCGGCCACCTCCCAAAGACGTTCCGCCGGTGGGCCGCATTCTGGTGCTGATCGCGATCGCGAGTGCCGTGCTCGCGACTGCCATCTTTGAAAGCGGCCTCGTCAGAACCTTGGGTTCGGAGCGGCGAACGGCAAGAGGCATTGTCGAAGAAAGCTCCACCAGCGGCTACGGCACCGGGTTGTACGCCTTTCCGCTGCTGGCCGGACAGGGTGTCTGGTTCGAGTACGACGCGACGATCGCCAACGGCGTACTCAACATCTCGTTCCTGGCGACGCTCGCGAGCGGCAAGCAGGCCGACTCGCGCTCGGTGCGCGAGAGCGGCAACGGACGTCTCGAGTTCCAGGCCGAGCACTCCGGTATCTACCACGTCAACCTACGGCCAACGTGCGGCTACAGTCGTGACTGCTCCGTGAAGTACTCCGTTTCCTGGGGCCTGCTCTGATCGGGCTTCAGTTCCGGAAGTACATCGCGGCCAAGGTGACGACAGCCGGGGACTGAGCCTGCCTGCCATGCTCGCGTCTGTTGCGTGGTGCTCAGAAGCGTCGTAGAGAAACGGGAGGATGCGCTACCAAGGCACTGTCTATCGGCCGCCGAGCGAGGCGGGGTCGCTGATCATCCAGGCGACGCTGGCGTGTCCGCACAACAAGTGCGCGTTCTGCGGCATGTACCAGGGACGCAAGTTCCACGTGCGGCCGATCGAAGAGGTCATCGAAGATCTCGACACCGCGCTGCAAGTCTACGGCGCCGATCGGGTACGAACGATCTTTCTGGCCGACGGCAACACCGCGGTGCTGCCCGCGGAAAAACTGATCGCGATCGGCGAAGCGGCCAAGGCGCGCTTTCCCGGGTTGCAGCGCATCACGATGTACGGATCGGCGAAGTTCCTGGTCAAGAAAAGCCTCGAGGAATGGCAGGGCATCGCGGCGGCGGGGATCACCCGCATTCACTCGGGTCTGGAGTCGGGCGATGCCGAGACACTGCGCGCGATCAACAAAGGCGTGACGCCGCAGGAGGCGGTAGCCGCCTACCGTCATGTGATGAGCGCCGGCATCGAACTGTCGGTGTATCTAATGGTAGGCGTGGCCGGGACCGAACGCTGGCGCGAGCACGCGCTTGGAAGCGCGTCGGTTCTCAACCACGCGCCGCCAAGCTTCGTGCGGCTGCGTACCTTCGTGCCGCACCCGGGCACGCCGTGGCACGATCGCTGGAGCCAGGGCGGCCTGACGCTGCTCTCGGCCTACGAAGCTCTGCAAGAGACGCGCTTGCTGGTCGAGCAGCTACAGGGGCCGACCACGCTGCTGTCGGATCACGTCTCGAACTTTCTCGACGTGCAGGGCCAGATCCCGGGCGACAAAGCCACGATGCTGGCGGAAATCGACGAAGCGTTGCAATGGCCGAGGACGGCGTTTCGGCCGCCTACCGAGCGTCTGGTCGGACTCGGCCTCTGATACTTCCTACTCCGATTCCAGTACCACCGAGTCGTAGAACTTCACCAGGTTGCCGCGGTTCTCGCTGGCGTTGAACGCCATCGCCGAACGCGGGTGCTGGTTGAGCATGCCGGTGATCATGTACGGGATGTCGAAGCCCCAGCCGAGTTCGGCGCGCAGCGGCTCGATGTGCTCCTGGATGCACTGCAAGACCGGCCGCAGCTGGTACTTGGGATTGTGCAGGAAGCCGAGCAGCAATTCGGTCTGGCAGTTGCCCGCGCCGCGGCCGAGCCCGGCCATCGAGCTGTCGAGCAGGTTGGCCCCCTTGATCGCCGCCTCGATGGTGTTGGCGTAGGCCAGTTGCTGGTTGTTGTGCGCGTGCATGCCGAGCGTCTTGCCGCGCTTGGCCGTGGACTTCTTGTAGAGGTCGAGCAGGTAGTGGACCTGCTCGCTGTAGAACGACCCGAAGCTGTCGACCAGATACACCACGTCGACCTCGGAGTTGCAGATCAACTCCATCGCGCCTTCGAGTTCGGTGGCCGCCACGGTCGAAGCGGCCATCAGGTTCACGGCCGTCTCATAGCCCTTGTCGTGGGCGTCCTTGACCATGTCGAGCGCGGTGGGGATCTGATGGATGTAGGTTGCGATCCTCACCATGTCCAGGACGCTGTCCTTCTTCGGAAGGATGTCCTCGTGGTAGTCGCAGCGCTCTGCGTCAGCCATGACGCAGAGCTTGAGATCGGTCTTGTTGTCGCCGACGATGCGGCGCATGTCGTCTTCGCTGCAGAACTTCCAGGGGCCGTACTTCTGCGCCGAAAAGGACTTGCTGGAGCTCTTGTAGCCGAGTTCCATGTAGTCGATGCCCGCGGCCACGCACGCGTTGTACACCCCGCGCACCACGTCGTCGCTGAAGCGGTGATCGTTCATCAACCCGCCGTCGCGGATCGTCACGTCGATCACCTTGATTTCGGGCCTGTACGATAGCCACTGCTGCGCGAACCCGTCCTTGCTCTCCGTCTTCTTCATTGCGCTCAACCGCCTCTGTCTCTGGATATTTCGCCGCCATCCGGCGCGCAACGGTGACATAGCCTTCGCAGGGCGCGCACGGAAATCGCGCTGCGGCGGCGGCAGGGGGCGGGCCGGCGCGGTGCGTGGCGGGGAAGGGTGGGTTGCGGGCCGGCGCGGTGTGTGGCGGGGAAGGGTGGGTTGCGGGCCGGAGATGCGGCCCGATGGCGCGAGATTGTCGGCGAAATGCTCGGCTACGAACGCGCCGTGCGGCACGCCTGCACGAGCTTTGCGACCTCTTCGCCGATGCGCTGGTAGCGCCGCTCGGCCAGCCAGTCGGCGCGAAACACGCTGCCGCCAAACGCCACCGCCGAGGCGCCGGCGGCGAAGTACGCGGCCAGATTGTCGGC
>JACRCR010000102.1 GCA_016218925.1 Deltaproteobacteria bacterium
TCGGGTCGAGTGTCGTGGACGATACCGTGGCGGTGTTCAGAACCGGGTCGGGCGTCGTGTACGAGGCCGGCACCGAATAGGTGGTCGTGATGGTACGGGCGCCGCCGGCCTCTACGGTTCCGAGCGCACACGGGTAGGCGACGACGCAATCACCTGCGTTGGAGACGAAGCTGAGCCCGGCCGGTGTCGGATCAGCGACGCTGACCGCGGCCGCGTCCGAAGTTCCGGCGTTGGTGACGGTGATCGTGTAGACGGCGTTGGTGCCGGGCACGACCGAGGCAGGCCCGGTCTTGGTGACCGCAACGTCGGCGCTTGGCACTACCGGTGTAGAGGATGTGGAGGTGTTGTTGCCAGGCGTCGGGTCGAGTGTCGTGGACGATACCGTGGCGGTGTTCAGAACCGGGTCGGGCGTCGTGTACGAGGACGGCACCGAGTACGTAGTCGTGATCGTGCGAGTGGCACCCACGGCGAGCGTTCCGAGCGCGCACGGGTAGGCCAGCACGCAGTCGCCGGCATTGGAAACGAAGGTGAGCCCGGCCGGTGTCGGATCTGCGACGCTGACCGCGTCGGCGCTGCGTAGACCGTTGTTGGTGACGGTGATCGTGTAGACGACGTTGGTGCCCGGTATGACCGAAGCGGGTCCGCTCTTGGTCACGACAAGATCGGCGGCTTCGACGTTGGTGTCGAGGAAATCGTTGCCGCTGCTGGTCCCGGCCGGCGGCGCAACCGCTGCGACCTGGTTGTCGTTGGCGCCGCCGGTGTCGGCGGTGCTGTAGTATCCGAGCGGGTCGTTCTCGACGACGACATAGTTGCCGGGAGGGATGTCGTTGAACGCGTACGAGCCGCCGCCCGCCGTCGTCGTCGTCAGGAACAGCACGCCGTCGGAGGGATCACCGTCTGCGTTCGGGTCGGTGTAGAGATCGACGCTCACGCTGTCGATCCCGGCGTCGGGGTCGGCCAGATTGCCGTCGGCGTCGGTGTCGGAACGCACCTGGCCGCTGATGTTCGAGTAGTTGGCCGGGTCGATGATGTCATCGAGGAAATTGTTGTTCGCGAACGCCGTCGCGGTGGCCGCCGCGACCGCGACGGCGTTGTCTGTGTTGGCGCCGGCTGTATCGTCGATGCTGTCGTAGCCGATTGGATCGGTTTCGACGACGACGTAGTTGCCGATCGCCAGATTGACGAACTCGTAGCTGCCGTCGACGAGTGTCGCCAGCACCTGAAGGACCGCGCCGTCAGTCGGGTCGCCGTCGCCGTTCGGGTCGCTGTAAAGCGTGACCGTCACGTCCTGGAGCGCGACGTCGCCGCCGAATCCGGCTGCGCCCTGGTCCTCGTAGACGAAGCCGCTGATGCTGGCGGCCTGGGTCTCGATGGTTGCCGAGTCGCTCGAAGGCGGCACCGGATCGCCGTTGGTGTCGGTCACGAACTCGGCCGCGGCGGTGTTGGTGGCGGGGTTGCACGCACCGGCGGCCTGCAACGTAACCGAGATAGTGGTCGACGCGCTCGGAGCCAGGCTCCCGCCTCCCGTGACGTCCGTCCACACGATGCTGCCGTAACCGGTACCGTCGGCGGCCGGCGTCGAGGACACGAACGTAAAGCACGCGCCGCTGTAGGTATCTTCGAGCGGCAGCGTGTCGATGGTCGTGTCGCCGGTGTTCTGTATCTCGATCGAGAAGACGACGTTGTCGCCCTTGGTCGCGGGTCCCGGACTCGGGCTCACCAGTGTCTTGGTCACCAGAAGGCCCGGATTGGTGATCACGACGCTCGCGCTGTCACTGGCAGTCACACCGCCGCCCGCATCGGCGGTGGCGGAGTTCACCGCGGGACTCGCCGACGCCAGCGCCGTGTAGTTGACGATCAGGTCGACGCTCGCACCCGGCGCCATCGGGCCGATGTTCGTCCAGGTAAGCGTCCCGGCGCCGACCGTGTCCGGTGACGGCGAAGCGCTCACGTAGGTCAGACTCGCTGCCGGGAATGTGTCGATGACCGCGACGGTCGCCAATGTCGTGTTGCCGGTGTTGGTGACACGGACGCGGAACTGCGCGGCGTCACCGATCCTGGCCTGTCCATCGACGGGGGTCAGCAGCGTCTTGGTCAGGCTCAAGCCGGGCGAGCCAGCCGGGATCGCGCTCGTGTCGCCGCAGGTGTCGGTCGCGTCGTCCGGGTCGGTGTACGATCCGGTGAGCGTCGAACCCAGCGGTGCGTACAGCGAGCCGTTGTTATTGGTCCCCACTACGGTGGAACTCGCCGGCAAGCAGGCCACGAAGACTCCGGTATCCACGCCGGTTTCGGTCAGCGTGATCAACTCGCTGTCTCCGCTGCCGCTGAGGACGGTTGTCGCGCCGACGATGGTCTCGATCACGGCCGCATTCGTGTTGTTATCGATGTCGGTGACGCGAACGCAGATCTGCTCGTCGGCGGCGTAGGTGGCCGCCGAGGGGCCGTCCAGGCCCGTCGTGAACAGATTCGTGCACGGCGTGCCGAGGTCGAGCGCGCTCAGTGTCACGCTGGTCGCCTTCGAGTCGGTTACGGTGTTCTCGAGGCCTTCCCTGGCGGTGGCCACGATGTCGTAGGCGCCGGTCGTGGCCCCGGTGTTCCAGACGTACTCGTAGGTCTTGGTGCAACTGGTGCTATCGACCACGTCGCCGGCACCGAGCGTCGTCGAGATGTCGTCGGCGACGCCGGCGCCGTCGATGGTGAGCGGAAGGCTGGTAATGTCGTAGGCTCCGAACGGATCGCCGACCACCGTGCGGACGTAGAGCGTCTGACCGTTGGTGGCGGCCGAAACAACGGCGCCGCCTGAATACGCGTCGTCGTACACGCCCACCGAGTCGACGTGGATGACGGTCGTCACCGGAAGGCTGACGAACGACGGTGCCGTCGTGCTGTCGAAATCGACCGTGAAGGTCACTCCGGACTGCGCCGTGGTGATCACGAGGTTGAGCGCCTCGCCCGACGGCACCGTCACGGCGGAGCCGAGCGGCGCGAACGAGAATGTGATCTTGCTTCCGTCGGAGACCGCGCCGGTGCTGGTCGCGATCGGTGTCGCACCGTAGCTGAGAGTCGCGGTGACGCTCGGGTTGGCCGGCATCGAGCCGCTCGAGACGGTGAAGTACGCCTGCGCGCTGAGCGTCGAGGAAACGGGCAGCGTCAAAGCTTCGCACAAGGTCGGAGTCTGCGCGAAAGTCGCGGTGGTGGTTCCACCGGCCGGCGCCGGCTTGACCGGTATCGACGCGATCACCGCCTCCTGGGTCTCGTTCGACGTGAAGGTGTTGGTCACCGAAGCCGCGCCGGGCTTGGTGCTGCCCGCTCCGGTGACGAGGTTGTTGCCGGTGGTCCTGTTCCACCGCTGCGTCTGGCCGGCGGCTGTGGTCACGGTCGGAGCGCTGTCCCACGCGACGGAAGCGACGACGAGTTCGCCGGTGGCCGAACCGGCCGTCACGCTCACGCTGGTGCCGGCGGCGGGCGCCGATGACGCGAAACTGCCGAGCGGGGTGGTCTGATCAACGCCGAAGAAGGTGGTGGCCCCGGCCGTGATGCCCTTGGCGGTGGCTCCTGTGATGGTGATCGAGACCGTGCCGGCGCCGACCGTGGGGGCCAGCAGCTTCCAGTACTCGAGGCGATTTTCACCGGTCGAGTTGTTCGCCGCGTTGACGAAGGTCAGGGTCTGGGTGGTCGCCCCGACGGTGTAGGTGACGCCGTTCGCCGCGACGACCGCTGCGGAGCCGCTAGTGCCCTCCGCGCCGGTAGCGACCGCCACCAGCATGAAACGGTCCGAGCCGGCGGCGGTGGTGTGCGCGAAAGAGAGCGAAGTTCCGGTGGAACTGGTGTTGGAAGAGGTCGTGGAATCGACCGTGACGGTTCCGGTGGCAACACTGAGCGCCGCCGTCGATGCCGTGGTGCCGTCGCCGCTCGCTACCGGATCGATGCGGTCGAGATCCTGATCGGGGCTGCCCGAGCCATCGGTGCTCAGGTACAGCGTCTTGGTCTGCGAAGGCGCTGCCACGCCGGTCGAGTCGGCGCACGTGTCGCCGAATGACGGGTCTGTGTAGGAAACTGACAGCGTGTCGCCGGCGATGAGGTTCAGGGTCGCGTCGTTGGGGGTCAGGCCCAGTGTCGCCGAAGTCGCCAATCCGGAAGCGTTGCGGAACACTCCGGTATTGACGCCCGTCTCGGTCAGCGTGATGGTCTCCAGGTCTCCGCCGGTCGTGTTGGTAACCACTACGGAGAAACTCTGGACAGTGCTCACGTCGCTGTTGGCATCGGGATCGGTGACCGTGACGTACAGATCGGCGCCGACGCTGGTCGACGTGATGGTCGCACCGCCACTGGTGGTGAAGTCGATGACGCACTGGTTGGAACCCGCCGGCGGCGGGATTTCCGTTACGTTGGTCGCGTTCGCGCCGGTGCTCGAAGTGCCGGTGTTGACGATCGACCCGGTGCCGACGATGAGAGCGCGGAACGTGAGAGAAGTGGATCCGCGCCGCGGGATGATCGGGATCGTGTAGCCGCTCTCGTCGAGAGGGAAGGGCGTGACGCCGGAATCCGCGATCGGGTTGCCGTCGCGGGTGGTGCTGCCCGGTATGTAGCTGAGCGCGACCGGAAGCGGATCGACCACGACCGCGTTACCGATCGCCACCAGGCCCTGGTTATTGAGCGTGATCGTGTACTCGAGGGTGTCGCCGAGGCTGAGGC
The DNA here is from genome assembly GCA_016218925.1 of Deltaproteobacteria bacterium. Lineage (GTDB taxonomy): Bacteria > Desulfobacterota > Binatia > UBA1149 > CAITLU01 > CAITLU01. Next base: position 4,696 of record JACRCR010000102.1, read on the forward strand.
CGGCGGGCGCCGCGTCGGTATAGAGCGACGACGTCTTGGCGAGCGTCGGAACCGGGAAGTTCGGGATCGTGGTGCCCACGTCCAGGTAGGGCATCGCGGGCGCCGCCACGGCCGGGTCCTGGCCCCACGCGGCGGTCAGCAGTGTGCCGTCCAGGGTGTACAGGCGCATGCCGGTCTGATCGCGGTCGGCTTCGTAGAGGCGGCTGACTTCCAGTGCCGCAACTGTCAGCGCAACGTCGTACTGGCCACCGACCGGATCGGTGAAAGCGCCGGCACGGTCGCCGTTGTAGTCGACATATATGGTTGTATCCGCGACCGAGGTGACCCAGACAGGGCTGCCGTTCTGGGTGCCATCGGAGCTGCCGGGCCCCCATCCGACCACAGCCTCAGTGGTCAGGTTCTCGGTGGGGACCAGGTCGAAACCCCAGTCGTGGACGTTGTTCTGGGTCGGTTCGGCTCCCACCGCACCGACGGCGAAGAATGCGTCGCTGGTGGCACTGGTGAACTTGGTGCCGGAGTTCTGCGGTGCCAGGAAGGTGTAGGTCGACTTGGCGGGGATGCTGAACGAGCCGCTGCCGGTGCGGGTCAGATAGTTGATCGTGTTGGCCGCGACGCCGGGGTTGTACAGGAACAGGTAGGTGTCGTCGCCGTCGGAGGCCGTACCGACCGGTGAGAAGTACTCGGGCGTCCACTGGTCGGTGGATGGAATGGTGAACCAGCGCGATTCGTAATTCGCGCCGATGTCGCCGGTGAGCAGTTGCACTTGTACCGGCTTGCTCGAGGTGACGGTTGCGCCGCGGTTGATACCGCCGGCTACCTGATAGGATTCGCCCTGATTGACGGTGGTGGTGATGTCGACGGTTCCGTTGCCGTCGGTGTCGATCTGTACGACGGTGTTGCTCAATGAGGCCATCACCATCAGCGAGGTGTACTCGAACATCGACGAGGTCGCCGGTGCCGGGAAGATGACGTTCTGCCCGACCGGCATCACGTAGTCGGTGCCCCAGTCGATGGTCGACTGGACTTCGGTGGCGTCGGCGAGCAGCGGCCCGGGGCTGGTCGCCCAGGCCGAACGCGACATGACGATTCCGCGGGTGGCACCCACGCGGTCTCTACCGTCATAGAGGATATTGGCGGCATTTCGCGGCAGCGGCACCAGATTGCGCAGCGCCAGAACCGTGCCGTAACTGAAGGAAGCTGGGTCGTTCACGAACCCCGGCGGGATACCGTTGGCGTCGTTGCCGTCGCCCCAGATCCGAGTCGAGGACTGGACGGGATTGTTGATGTCGATTTCGTAGCCGTCTTCCCAGTGGTCGTAGACAACCCTGGTGCCGGACACGGCCACTACTATGGAGATGACCGAGTCCATCGTTGCGCTCGTGGCCGGCGCCAGCGTCAGGAAAGACGTGCGGATCTGGGCCTCCGGCATCGGCACGTAGTATTCCTGCACGATGCTCTGGGCGTGTGCGCTACCCGCCGACGCGAGCAGCAGCCAAAGCCCGGCCGACAGCGTGCGCGTTCTTGTTGCGCGGTACACGCGCTCTACTGCAATACCTGTCGTTGGCGACGCGCTTCGGTCGCGAACTCGTGACTCTCTCACTTTGCTCCCCCTTCGATCGTGCGACTTCCCTGCCTTTCGACGCGAAACCGCACGGAACATCCGCAGAACGTCGTGGTCCCGGATGGAACGACACGCGCATCTCCCGACCGGAATCGGGATGCGCAGTGTTCTGAGCGGATGATCAGAACAGAACTCATAGATTTCCGGCAGATTTTACGCAACCTGCCTTGCTATCTAATAAAAGCTCGGACCCACGGAGTTCGACCACCCTTATGGGTGACGCGCGGGCCTCGAACGCGCGCAAGTCGTCGTTGGTGCGAGCGCCCGACCCGCCAACGGGGGTGTCGGGGGGTCAAGCCGCGCCTTTCGATATGGCGCGTCGACGGGTCGGAACCGAGATCTAGCGCAGTTCGGGCGAGTTGCCGCCGCCCTCGGAAGGCTCCGTGCGAGCGCCGAGCGAGAAGTAGAACGTCGCGCCTTCGCCCAGTGCTCCCTCGGCCCACACGAGGCCGCCGTGCCGTCTGGCGATACGAGCGACCGTGGCCAGCCCCATTCCGGCGCCGCCGAACTCTTCCTCGGCATGCAGGCGCTGGAACGGCAAGAACAGCCGCTGCGCACTCGTCATGTCGAATCCGCTTCCGTTGTCTTTGACGAAGTAAACGATGCCGCCTCCGGCATCCGTCGCTCCGCCGAACTGGATCCGGGCGTTCTCGGTCTTGCTGGTGAACTTCCACGCGTTCCCGAGCAAGTTGTGCATCAGCACGCTCACGAGCCCCGCGTCTGCGAGGCCGACGAGATCCTGCTGGACCTCGACCGCCACACGACGGTCCGGGTCTCGGGCGCGCAGTTCCGCGACGATCTCTTGGGCCAGGTCGCTGAGGCTCATCCGTGATCGCTGCAACGCGGCTCTCCCCACACGCGAGAGCCGCAGCAGGTCGTCGATCATCCGCCCCATCCGGTTGATGCCGGCACGAGCGAACGCCAGATAATCGCGACCGGACGCGTCCAACCGTTCGGCGGCCTCGGCCTGAAGCAGGCCGACGAAGCCACCGGCGGTGTGGAGAGGCTGGCGCAGGTCGTGCGAAATCGCGCCGCTGAATGCCTCGAAGTCTTCCACCGCGCTTCGAAGCTCGGCGAGCGTGTCTTCCAAGCGTCGTTCGAGCGCGCGGTTGAGGTTGAGCGACTCTTGCTGCGCGCGCCGCGCCGCGATCACATTGGCCAGGACCGCAGCGACCGCTTGCAGGAAACACACTTCGTCGTCGCCGAAATGTCGCGGTTTCGCCGTGTATGCTGCGAGCACACCGAACGATCCATCCGCCGCGCCGATCGCTGCGTCGATGCCGCTCACCAGCCCATGGTCGATGAAGAGCGGCTCGCCGGTGAATCGTTGGCCCGTGGCGAGATCCGCCGTCACCACCGGGCGATCGCTGCGCAACGTCGGCTCGGCAAGGAAGCCCGTTGCACCACCGATCTTGGCGTTGCCGACGAGGCCCTCCTTCCAACCAACGCCGGCTCGCAGCAACAATTCGTCAGTGCCGGGAAGAAACTCCAGCACCGCAGTGCACTCCACGTCCAGAGACGCGGCAAGCCGGCTTGCCGCCATCTGTGCGAGTTCGGGAAGCGCGGTTCCCGCCAGCCCCGCCGCTCCAATTTCCACGATCACTCGCTGCGGGTCCGCGGCCACTTCGATCTCCTGCTCGTCAATCGTGCGCTGGCTGACGTCGGTTACTGTGCTCCGCACCGGGACGGAGACCCTCGGATGCACCATTTTCGTGCACCCCGCAACCATCCTTGCATTGCCCTGATGCGTTCGAATCGACGTACGGTTGCAGATGCTTCGTTTCGACAGGTCCGTGCGGCTGATGTGACGGAAGTCACTCGGTCTCTCTTCGATCCTCCCGCGTTCGAGTGTACAGCGCAGACTCTTTGGCGTTGCGGCGCGCGTACTCGATCAGTGCGATGTTTATGACGAGTTCAGGTTTGCGCTTTTCGCGATCTGTCGTGTCCGCGGTCCCGCCGCGTGCTGCGGCCCGCCTACCCGCGCCGGCAGATCGACCGAGAAATACGGCCGGCGACGCCAGCCGCGCTATCCGCCGTTCGTCAGGAGTCGCGGCAAGAGGCAGCGATAGTCAGCGTTTGCAGGCGAGTACGAGGCGTACGAGATCGACCACCGAGTCGGCCTTCATCTTGGCCATGACCCGCGCCCGCCGGTCGTCCACCGTCTTGATGCTTATGCCGAGATCGGCCGCTATCACCTTGTTCGGCTTGCCGTCGATGACGGCATCGAGCACCTGGCGCTCACGCTCGGTAAGCGAGGCCAGCCGCGCCTCGGCCTCGCTGCGGTAGGCGGCATCGCGGCGCAAGCGCTCGTTGATGTCGAGCGCGTGATTGACTTGATCCAGGAATTCTTGCGGTCCGAAAGGCTTTTTCAGGAAGTTGACAGCGCCGGTCTTCATCGCGCTGACCACCGTCGGGACCTCCGGGTAGGCCGAAACCATGATGATGGGCAGTGCTGATCCGAGCTCGGCCAGGCGGTTTTGCAGCTCCAGACCGCTCATACGCGGCATACGCATATCGACTACCAGGCAGCCGCGTCGCTCGCGGTCGTAGGAGGCGAGGAATTCGGCGCCGCTCGAGTAGGTCTCGACGTCGAGATGGACGCTCTCGGCGAGCGCCCGCGCGTATTCTCGCGAGCCGGCGTCGTCGTCTACGATGAAAACGGTCGCTTTCGCGCCATCGCTCGTCATCGCCGAGCCCGTTTCATCACTGGCCATGTCTGTGTATTCGTCCCGCCGGAGATGTGAACGCGATGGCATCGTGCCACCGGTCAGCAAACTCGGCAAGCGTCCATGAGGGAATTACCCGCGCTCGGCCAGGTCTCATCCTGCCCGCCCCAGGGAATACCCGGCCTCCAACTCTAGCTTCTGCGTGATCGCCTGCTCGACACCGGGAATTCCTGTGGCGCGCGCCGCCGCTCGTGCGTTCAGTCCGGGAAACCCCCGTCTTCTCCCCCGCTCCACGGAGCGTAACTTCCGACTGGCAGAAGAGGGGGGTGCGAACGTGAGAACATCGACTCGAGCCGATGCGAATGAGTTCATGAACCGGGGGCGCGAGGTTATCGGACTGCCGATCCTCGCGTTGGTGATAGCAGCGTCGAGCATCGCGTTCTTGCTCCAACCGATGTTCCCGGCCATCGCCTACGGCGGCGACGGAGAGGTCAGCGTACTGATGATCGGCAACAGCTTGAGCAACGGTATCAAGCAGCCGCTGGTCAAGCTGGCCAAGTCGCGCGGCGTTCGGATGAAGATCTCGGCATTGATGAAGAACGGAGCCACGCTGGGCACGTTCGCCGACTCAACCGCCACGGCCAAGAAAATCGCCGCTGGTCCTTGGGATCACGTGATACTGCAGGAACAGAGCGCCGGGACATTTTCTTCGAGGTACCCCGACGCGCGTGCGCTCGACGCGATGATTCGCGAAGCCGGCTCGCACACCATGTTCTTTCTGACCTGGCGCGATCGAGGGGAACTCCCCGCCACCTACGGCTATCTGCGCGGACGCCTCGGGGGCGACAGCGGCTACGTGCCGATTGCCTACGAACTCGACGCGTCGATAGCTCCGGTCGGATGGGCGTTCCGCGATGCGGTGATCGACGGTATCTACGACGCTCTGTGGGAAGACGACGGTCACCACGCGGGGAAACGCGGAGAGTATCTGGCCGCGGCGGTGTTCTACACGATGATCTTCGAGGAGAGCCCGGTCGGTTTGTGGGCTCCGAACGACTTTTCGATAGACGAAGCCGTCTACTACCAGGAACTCGCCGCCAAGGTCGTGTTCGGCGAGATCGAGGTCTGGTCGAGCAGCCTGCGGTAGCCCTGTCGCGCCGTCTGCCGCTCCGCGCCCCGCTCAGGCAGCCTCGCCTTCGAACGAGGGCAGACTCTGATAGCGATCGACGTGGTAGTCGGCGTCGCCGAACAGCCCCTGCAACACGCGCACGCGTTTGAAGAACAGGCCGATGTCCTGCTCGTCGGTGATGGCGATGCCGCCAAATAGCTGCACGGCGCTTTCCTGCACCAACCAGCCACCGGTTTGTAGCTGTACCTTGGCAGATGAGATCGCCGCCTTGCGCGTGTCGGCGTCGGCGTTCTCAACCTGCAACGCAGCCAGGATCATCATTCCCTTGCACAGTTCGACTTCGGCGAACATGTCGGCGGCGCGGTGCTGGAGAACCTGGAACGCGCCGATCGGACGGCCGAACTGCCGGCGCTGCTTGATGTAGTCGATGGTGCGCGTGAAGAGTTCGGAGAGTTGGCCCTGGGCCTCGGCGCATGCGGCTGCGGCGCCGCGGTCGATCGCCCACTCGAGTGCTTCGAGTGCGCTGCCTTCGTTGCCGAGCAGACGATCGGCGCCTACTTCGACTCCGGCGAACTCGAGCAGCGCCGTGGACTGACCGTCCATGCCGTGAACGCGCAAGCGCCTCAGTCCCGGCGCGTCGCCGTCGACCAGGAACAAGGACAGCCCGCCCCGGTCGCGCGACGCGCCTGAGGTGCGCGCCACCACGACGATGGCATCGGCAGCGTGGCCGTTGAGCACCCAGACCTTGGTGCCGCGCAGCACGTAACTGCCGCCGCTCTTGGTCGCGGTCGTCTCGCAGTCGGCAAGATCGTAGCGGCTCTGCTTCTCGGCGTAGGCCAGCGCCAGCGAAGTGCGGCCTTCGAGCATCGGTGCCAGGAAGGTCTCGATCTGCGCTGTGTTTCCCAGACGCGAGATCAGACCGCCGGCGAGCACCACCGAGGGAATGTACGGCTCGGGCACCAGACTGTGACCGAGCTGCTCGAGGATCAGCGCGTTGTCGATGAAGCCGCCGCCGTAGCCGCCGTGCGCTTCGGGAAACGCCACCGCCAGCCAGCCCTGCTCGCCCATCGTCGCCCACGCTTTGCGATCCCAACCGACTTCGGTGCCTCGCAGCGCGCGGAAGCGGGTCACCGGCGAAGCGTTCACGACGAACTTCTTCACCGCATCGGCCATCATCGTCTGTTCTTCAGTAAGCTCGAAGTTCATGGTCCCTTGGTCCCTCGCCCGGTCAGGCCCTCAGGCCTGGGGAAGTCCGAGAATCATCTTGGAGATGATGTTCTTCTGGATCTCGTTGGAGCCGCCGTAGATGGTCGCGGCGCGCAGGTAGTTGAAGTTCGACGCTAGCCAGAGCTGGTACTCGGGCATCGCGTCGGTAGGCGAATCGAACCATCCCAACGCGTTGTGCCCGAGCGCGTCCATCGCGAGTTCGGTGGCCTCCTGCTGCAACTCGGTGCCGACTATCTTCAAGATCGAGCTCTCGGGACCCGGTGCGTGGCCGAGTTGCGCAGCCGCCAGCGTGCGCATGTTGGCCATTCCCACCGTGCGGTAGCGGATCTCGATCTTGGCCAGACGGCGGCGAAACGCCGCATCCTCCATCAACGGTTTGCCACCCATTCGCGCGTCGCGCGCGATGCGCCGGATCACTCCGAGCCAGCGCGCCGAGTCGGCGACTCCGCCGATCGACGTTCGCTCGTGGCCGAGCAGAGCTTTCGCCATGGTCCAGCCCTTGTTCTCGGGCCCGACGCGGTTGGCCTGCGGGATGCGGGCGTTGTCGAACCACGTCTCTGAGAAGGCCGGCGTGCCGCCGGTGGTCAGAAACGGCTTCACCTCGATGCCCGGCGTGTTCCTGATGTCGGCCAGCAGGAACGAGATGCCTTCTTGCGGTTTGGCAGTCGGGGAGGTGCGCGCCAGCACGAAGATCCAGTCGGCGTGCTGCGCGTAGGTGGTCCAGGTCTTCTGGCCGTTCAGGATGTAATCGTCGCCTTCCTTGTCGGCGCGCAGTTGCAGGCTGGCCAGGTCCGAGCCCGCGTTGGGTTCGCTGTAGCCCTGACACCAGATCTCGTCGCCTGAGAGGATCTTCGGCAGGAAGCGCTTCTTCTGTTCGTCGGTGCCGAACTGGATGATCAGCGGACCGACCATGGTCAGACCGAACGGCGAGAGAGTCGGGGCATTGGCGCGGACCAGTTCCTCACCGAAGATGTGCCGCTGGGCGACGTCCCAGCCGGTTCCGCCCACCTCTTGAGGCCAGTGTGGTGCCGCCCAGCCCTTGGCGGCGAGGATCTTGTGCCACTCCAGGATCTCTTCGAGTTCAAAATGGCCGCCGTTCTCCGCCTTGCACCGCAGGTGCTCGGGGAGGGCCTTGGCAATCCAGGCGCGCACTTCATCGCGGAAGGCGATCTGTTCTGGGGTGTACGACATGTCCATGGCCGAAACTCCTCTGTCGCGATTTCACCGGCTCCTAGCGAGGTAAGACCGGCAAGTAAACAGAAGTCACTTGGGTGGGCGGTATCGAAAAGTCGCCGATCGCGGCTACGGCGCGCCCATGTATCTGAGCAACGCGGTGAGACTGCGGGCCACCGTGCGCCGGGCTGCGCTGGTGGCAAGCTGGTGACGGGTGCGCAACTCGTTCCAGGTCGCCCAGGACGACGCTGCGCTGAGCGCGGCAACGGCCTCTTTGCGCTCTTCAGCCGCTAGCGAGGCGAGCTCGGCCCCGAAGGTCCGTTCGATCTCGTTGCGGCGCACTCCCCGAATCCACCCCAGCCGGCGCGCCACTTCCTCCGAGAACGGTTCGTAGAGCAGGGCGACGCGCCGCACCGGAGTGACCCTTTCGTTGAGTTCGCACCAGCGCTCCGCGAAGGCCTCGAGTCGCTCGTCAACGGGTCCCTGCGCAGGCGCGGCAGGTGGGACCGCCCTTCCCACGCGTTCGATTTGCAGCCGTGCGGCTTCGGCCAGCAGGGTCTCCAGATCCTGGAAATGACGGAACACGGCGCGTTCCGAGACCCGCGCCCGCTCGGCGATCAGCTTTGCGGTGGGCCGAGTCACCCCCTCTTGAACCAGGTCGAGATAGGCCTCGGCCACGGCGCGGCGGGTGTTGGCCGAGCGCAGGGCGCGGCCATCGGGCCTGACATCTGCCGGCTCAGTCATTCAACGCCACAATACTATTGTCAGACACACTGACGAAATGATACAAGCCCCGTCGCCGGCTTTGCCGGACAACGCTTGTTTGAGGGGTTCCATGCGCCAACCGCCGCTTCGGATGTTCAATTCTCCTGCCTCGGTTCTCGAGTCACTAAGCCTTCTGGCTCGCCGCGCGGGGTTAAGACCAGCGCAGGAGCGCGGTCCCGAGCTTCCGCACACTTCTCCGGAGAACTGGCAGTTGTGGATGGCCGGCCTGTGCGGTGCGTTGCTGGCCATGGTGGTCGCCGCTTCCGCCAACGCTGCGCCGCCGCCGCCCGTGCAGGACTGGACGCGTACCGAGGCCCGCGAGGACTGCGCCTCGTACAGTTCGCTGCGCACCGCCTATTTCGGCGACACCCACGTCCACACGAAATATTCAGCCGATTCCGTCCTTGCCCGTAACCGCTCCACGGTGCGCGACGCGTACAACTTCGCGCAGGGCACGACCATAGGGCTCGCTCCCTATGACGCATTCGACAACCCCGGGCGCTTGGCGACCA
>JACRCR010000104.1 GCA_016218925.1 Deltaproteobacteria bacterium
GGACCTGCCCGCGGTCGAAAGCAGCTTCGCCGGGACGCTGGCGGGACACCCCGCGAGTCTCGAGTATCGCGTCATCGACAAGAACGGCGAGATCTATTGGGCGCAAGGCTCGAGTCGTCCACTGATCGAGAATGGAGAAGTGGTCGGCATCACCGGCACTTTCGGCGAAATCACCGAGCGCAAGCGGGCCGAGGAGGACCTCAAGGAGAGCGAAAGCCGCTATCGCAATGTGGTCGAGATGTCGCCTGACGCGATCGCCATCCACTGCGATGGCAAGCTGGTCTTCGTCAACAATGTCGGAGTCGAGCTGCTCGGCGCCGCGAGCGCGACCGACCTGATCGGGCGAACGGTGATGGACTTCGTTCACCCCAACAGTCGTCCCGTGGTCGCAGCACGCGTGCAACAGATCCTCACGGAGGGACGTCCCGGACCGCGAATGCGCTTGCAGTACATCCGCCTCGACGGCACCGTCGTCGACGTCGAAACCGCCGCGATGCCGCTGACGTACCGAGGTAAACCCGCAGTGCAGGTCGTCATCCAGGACATCACCGAGCGCCTGCGGGCGAACGAGGCGCTGCGCGCCAGCGAAGAACGCTACCGCAGCCTGTTCGAGAACGCCCACGACCTCATCTACTTCCACGACCTGGACGGCAACTTCCGGGCATTCAATCGTGCGGCCGAGAAGATAAGCGGCTACACCCGCGAAGAAGTCACGGGTTGGATCAACCTGACCCAGCTCGTCGCTCCCGAAGACCTCCCTTTCGTCGAGAGCCTGGTGAAGCAGCTACGCAGTGGCGGGGCTCCGCCGGCGTGGTTCGAACTCGAGATCGTCACCAGGGATGGGCGCCGCGTCGCTCTCGAGGTGTCGACTCAGCCGCTCCGGCGAGACGGCGAACTGGTCGGCGTTCAGGGCATCGCCCGTGACATCACCGAGCGCAAGCGGGCTCAGGCCGAAATCCGGCGGCTCAACGAAGAACTCGAGCAGCGGGTGCGCGACCGCACGGCGCAGTTCGAGAACGCCACCAAGGAAATGGAAGCGTTCAGCTATTCGGTCTCGCACGATCTGCGCGCGCCGCTGCGGGTGATCGAAGGCTTCAGCCACGTTTTCCTCGAGGAGTACGGCGATACGCTGGGCGCTCAGGCCCGGCACTACATCGAGCGCGTCCACGCCACGAGCCTGCGGATGGGCGAGTTGATCCACGACCTCCTGGCGCTGTCGCGCGTGACCCGGACCTCGATGTATCGCAGCCGCGTCGGCCTCAGTGCGCTGGCGCGCTCGATCGCTTCCGAACTGCGCCAGGCCGCGCCCGAGCGTGACGTGACCTTCGTGATCGGCGACGCCATCACCGCCGACGGCGACAGGTCGCTGCTGCGCATAGTGATGCAGAACCTGCTCGAGAACGCGTGGAAGTACACCAGCAAGCAGCCGCGGGCGCAGGTCGAGTTCGGAGTCAGCGAAAGCGAGGGCCAGCGGGTCTATTTCGTGCGCGACGACGGCGCCGGGTTCGACATGCGCTACGCCGCCAAGTTGTTCGGCGCTTTCCAGCGGCTGCACCCGGCCGCCGATTTCGACGGGACCGGAATCGGACTGGCCACCGTGCAGCGCATCGTCCATCGACACGGTGGACGGGTCTGGGCCGAAGGCGCGGAGAACGAGGGAGCGACGTTCTACTTCACGCTGCCGCCACTGCGCTGGAGAGTCTGAATGATCCTGCGCCTCGGCGCAGGATCGGTGCTGCCGCCTACGCGGCGATCTTCAGAATGAACCTGTCCATCTCCAGTCGTGCCGCGGGAATCGCCTGCAAGTACGGCAGGACCCCGGCCGGACCGAAAATCTCGTCGACCACCGTGCGCTCGCCCGCAGGAAGCGCCGCGTAGCGCCGCGCCGTGCGCTGATGACGCCACACCGAATAGGCGCTGGCGATGCGCTGCTCGTGCACACCGAGCACGTTCTGCTCGATCATCCCGAGCACGCGCGGGGCTTCTTCGCCCGCCGCCAGCGCACTGACCGCGTCGGTGACGAACGCGCTCACCGCCATCTGCATCGGTACGAACACGCGGCCGATCTCGGCCAGGATCGGATGCAGAGTCTCGTGCACTTCGGGAGGCTCGGCCCACGGAGAGGGCGGCGCGGCGTCGTTGACCTCGTGGACCCACGCCATCACGCGCGGCGAGCGCTCGCGCATGATGCGACCGGGGACCGGATCGCGGCTCAGATGAGGATAGAAAGCACCGATGAAAGCGAGGTCCGCCAGCGTCAGCGAGTCGCCGAGCAGAAAACGGTGCTCGAGGAAGTGGGACTCGAGCAGATCGAGCATCTGGTCGTAGAAATCCTCGATCGCCCTGATGGTCTTTTCGGTGATACCGAGAAACGGCAGCGCTCCCGACATCTGTCCGACAAAGCGCATCGCCGAATTGCCGAACACTCCGGTCCAGTCGTCAATGATCCACTGGCGCTGTTCCGGAAAGCTCCACCGGTAGTGCATCGCCAGCAGCACGAAAGCGTCGTCGCAGAAGTCCTGGATGACCTCCGCCACCATGCGCACCGCCGGATCGGCCGGCAGCACCTGCGGGAACGGGTGCAGGGTCTCGATCCGCTCGATCATGCGCGGCGTGTCCTGCAAGACCTCGCCAGCGTCGGTCTCGACCACCGGGATGAAGCGCACGCCGGTCTTGGGAAGGATCTCTTCCCGGATCACCTTGGCGTCCGCCCAGACCTCGACGTGGGGAATCTTCTTGTAGCGAAGCACGGGGCGCACTTTCGCGGAAAAAAACGACATCGGGACAGCGTAGAGCTTCCAGTACGACCGGTACATGGCGAGCGCTATACGCGGGAAGACGGCAAAACGAAAGGCGAGCCCGGCGAAGCCGCGCGGCCTCGGACCGGCGCGTTGCAGCGGCGTGCGAGATGGGCCGTTCGCGCTCACGGCGGTGCGCCGCGCCGCTGGCGCGTTCGCAGCGCATGACCTAGCCTCGCGTCGATGCCGGCGCTGACTTTCGGCGACTTCTTCGTTCACTGCGAGGCTCCGGAGGCTCCGCGCTACCGTGCGGCGATTCTGGTGCTGCCGGGGCTGTTCCAATCCTTCGCTTGCTGGCGTCCGATCACGGCGATGCTCGCGCACCGCGGCTGGGAGGTTTACTGCCTGACCCGCACGATGCCCGACCGCAGCGGCAAGCCGCACCTTCTCGACGAGACCTGGGAGCAGGCACGGGCGCGCATCGCGCAGGTTGGCGCGCGGCTGGGTGGCCCGGTGGTGGTGCTGGCAAGCGATCTCGGCGCCGCGCTGGCGCTGAGCGTGGCCGGCCAGTTGCCCATCCTCGCACTGGCGCTGTTCTCACCGAGCGACCCCGCGGCGCTCGGCGCTGCGTACCGGCGATCGCTGCGCCCGAGCGGCCTGCGCGGCGCGCTCAGCGGCCTGCGCCGGCGTGCTTCGACGTCGCGAGGCGCACAGGTGATCGCACACGCAGCGCTGCTCGGCCCCGACATCGGCGACGAGGACACGCTGCCCGAGCCCGCGCGCCTGCTCGGCGAACTGAGCGAGGGCGAGGGCTTTGTCCGTCCCGATCGGCATCCGCCGGCGCTGGTGTTCGCGTCGCGAAGCGATCCGCTGGTTGCCGAGCAGCACGCGCTCGGGTTCGCCGACGGAGCGTGCGCGAAGGCTTCGCGCACGCGGCTGGACGGCCGCTTCTTTCCGCATACCGGCGGCGCAGTGCTCGCCGACGAGGTGCAGCGTTTCCTGATCCTCACGCTGGGCGATCGCGTCGTCGATTTCCCGCAGGACATCCTGGAGGAGTAAGCGACCATGCGCGCGATGGTGCTGGAACGTACCGCCGATGTGACGACGCGGCCGCTGCGACTCGTCGACTCGCCGGCCCCCGAGCCTGGCGCGGGCGAAATACTGGTGCGGGTGCGCGTCTGCGGCGTGTGCCGCACCGACCTGCACGTCATCGAAGGTGAATTGCCGTCGCGCAAACTCCCGCTGGTGCCGGGTCACCAGGTGGTCGGCGTCGTCGAAGCGCTCGGCCCGCGCGCGGGGCGTTTCGCGCGCGGCGCGCGCGTCGGCATCGCCTGGTTGCGCCACGCCTGCGGCGTATGCGAATTCTGTCGCACGGGTCGCGAGAATCTGTGCAAGAGTTCGCTCTACACCGGCTACCACGCCGACGGCGGTTACGCCGAGTACGCGGTCGTTCCCGAGGCTTTCGCCTACGCCATCCCCGACACGTTCTGCGACACCGAGGCCGCGCCGCTGCTGTGCGCAGGAATCATCGGTTACCGCGCGCTCGCACTGGCCGAGGTGCCGCCCGGAGGCACGCTGGCGCTGTACGGCTTCGGCTCCTCCGCGCACATCGTTCTTCAGATCGCCCTGCGGCGCGGACACCGAGTGCTGGTAGCGACGCGCGGCGCGAGCCATCAACGCCTTGCGCTGTCGATGGGCGCGGCGTGGGCCGGCGAGGCGACGCAGCCGCTTCCCGAGCCGGCCCACAGCGCGATCGTCTTCGCACCGGCCGGAGAGATCGTTCCCGCCGCGCTGCGCTCGCTGACGCCGGGCGGCACCTGCGCGCTCGCCGGCATCACGATGACGCCAACCCCGCCGCTCGACTACGAGAGCTGCCTGTTTCACGAGAAGAAACTGCGCAGCGTCGAGTCGAACACGCGCGCCGATGGAGAGGGCCTGCTGCGCGAAGCGGCTGCCGCCGGCGTGCGGCCTCACACGACGAGCTTCGCGCTCGAAGAAGCCAACCAGGCGCTGGCGCGTCTGAAGAGCGACCGTATCGACGGCAGCGCGGTGCTGGTGATCTGAGCGGAGCGCTGCGACCGGCGCATCCGCACGCTGCGCTGCCAGTTGCTCGTCCGCGCCGCGCGGCGCACGACAGTTCGAAGAAGCCCCTCAGAACAGCCCGAGTTGGCGCCGCGCCTCGTACACTACGATCGACACCGCGTTGGACAGGTTGAGACTGCGCACGTGAGGACTGCAGATCGGGATCGCATAGACGTCCGCGCCCAGACCTTCGATCACCTGCGGTGACAGCCCCTTGGTTTCCTTGCCGAACAACAGGCGGTCGTCACCGCGGAACTCGCAGCGCGTGTACGGCGTCGAGGCCCGCGCCGAGAAACCGATCAGGCGACCCGAGTGCGAACCGGCGCAGTACGAGTCCCAGCTTTCGTGAACGACCAGCTTCACCCACGGCCAGTAGTCGAGTCCCGCGCGTTTGAGGTAACGATCTTCGAGCGAGAAGCCGAGCGGACCGATCAGGTCCAGCGCGGTCTCGGTGGCCGCGGCCAGCCGCGCGATCGAGCCGGTATTCTGCGGGATCTCGGGTTCGAGAAGTACGATGCGCATGGGGGGTCCGGCAGGCGGAGCGAAAAACCACGTTCAGTGCAGCGTCACCGCACCGCCGATCGGAAAACTCCTGCCGCGACAGCGCAGCACCGGACGTCCTCCCTCGAGTTCGATGTAGCTAGCCAACCCGTAGTAGGCCGTACGAAGGAAGCGCGCGCGCATGCGGCCGCGCGGGCCACGATCCACCGCGCAGTAGAGAACTTCCGCCTCGCCCACCTCCAGGCTGGCGCAGTCGAGCCGCTCGGTCTCGTCGTCGTTGGTCCGGATGGTAAAGCCGCGATCGGGGTCACCGTCCACGCCGGTGACCACCAGCGGCGTGTCTTCGACCGTGACCGGGTGGCGATCGATACCGACGTCGATCACCCAACCCCCCTTTCCGTCACCGCACAGATGGCGCGAGAACAGCCTGGCGATGCGCTTGTTGGCGATCACCTCGTCGTCGGCGTACCAGCAGCCGTCGCGACGAAAAGAGATCTTGTAGCCGCCGACGGCCCAAAACCCCGCCCTAGGCACTGCGTTTTTCCTTGCTGTCGAGCATCAGCGTCACCGGGCCGTCGGCCCCGACGTCGATCATCATATGGGCGCCGAAACGCCCGGTGGCAACCCTCGGACCGGCGGCCGCCGCAACAGTCGCGAAATGGTCGATCAGCGCGGCGGCTCTCGCCGGCTCGGCCGCGGCGACGAACGAGGGCCGGCGTCCGCGCCGGGTGTCGCCCATCAGGGTGAACTGGGAGACGGCCAGCAGAGCCCCGCCGGTGTCGAGCAGCGAGAGGTTCATCTTGCCGGCAGCGTCTTCGAAGACACGCAGGTGAACCACGCGCTCGGCCAGTGTCGCCGCGTCGGCCTCGCCGTCGTCGTGCCCGACGCCGACGAACACGCACAGCCCCGCGCCGATCTCGCCGACCACCTCCCCCTCCACGCGCACCGCCGCGCGCCGCACCCTCTGGACCAACGCTCTCACCGAAGTCGCCCCTCGCCTCTGGCGACCGCGGGCGTACGCGGCTGCCGATCGGCGAACGCGGTGAGCGTCATCGCAGAGTGCAAGAGGGTCCCGAAGACTCCGGCAAGCGGCATAAAGAGCGGCCGCGTCTCGGCGGAGAACGTCACCCTGACCACGGACGCCGAGCGCACCCTGGAGAGGGCCGCCAAGAAGCTCGCTCTCTCGATGTCGATGTCGACGAGTTGCCTGCCCGCACGCCCGCGAGACTGGCGGGCCGCAGCACGGTCCCAAGCGACGACGTCGCGGATCTTCTCCGACCGTCTCCCCATGTGTGACTTAAATCACACATGGCTGCCGTTGTCGCTGAAGCGGCGACAACGGATCCAGCCATTGTCGTGGATTCGCGAGGTACACCACCTCGCTGCGGATCCTCGCCGACGTGATTCCTTGCCGTCACCGCCAGCCGGTCAAACCCGCAGCACATGTCGACCGGATCGGTACACACGAAGATGCGCACGCCGGCCGCGATCATCGCCTTGTCTCCAGCAGCGCCAGCAGCCGCTCCAGGGCGCTGGGCTCAGAGTCCAGTGGAATTCGCAGCCGTCGATCGCCCCCGAGCTCGAGCTCGAAGCGACCGTCGGCGATGCGCTCGCTGATCAACTCTACGAATCCGACCGGTGGACTCGGACGCGAGCGGCGAGCCTGCTTCCTATCGCCGGCGACACGCCGCTCACCGTCAATCCGCCACGCCCAATGTGTCAGGGTGTTCTGATTGACGCCGATCGATGCAGTTAAATCACGCCCGTCAGCCCGCTGCCCCGCCACCGACCTACGCGCCGCGTCCATTCCTCTGGCGGGGCTCGCGGTGGAAACGCTACGAGTGTTCCTTCCTTTGCCAAAGATCGAACAGGGCGCGCCCCGCCACGAGTATTCCGAACAGAATCAGAATGCTCGAAGACCCCTCGGAGCGCACGGCTGGATTCAGTCCTACTGCCAGAGCGACACTCCATATCGCCCAATAGGTGAACTGCCTCTTGACACCTATGCATGATTCCCCTGA
>JACRCR010000103.1 GCA_016218925.1 Deltaproteobacteria bacterium
GCCGTCGGCGTTGAGCCGGGCCTGGTCCAGCCGTAGCTCGTGATCGGGAATCCACGCGCCGTCGAGCAACAGCGCCAGCGGATCTCCAGGCCCGACCAGGTAGCGGTCACGCTGTCGCGCGACCGGATCGAACGTGCCCTCGATGCGAAACGCCCCGCTCGGCCCGAAGGCGATATGCGCCTGCGCGTCGAGCTTGCCGATCGCACCGGCATCGACGTCTGCGCCTACGCTCCAGTCGCCGAGCGGCCCTGAGCTCTCCACTCGAAGTCGCACCGGGCCTGCCTCTGGAAGACGCGCCAGAAACGCCAGCGCGCCTCCTGCCTCCTCATCCGCCACCACGCTGCCGTGGAAGCGCGGCGGACTGCCGTCGCTGTACAGATCGATCCTGGCCTGACCGCGTTTGCCATCGATGCGTTCGAGCGTGAGGTCGAGACGGCCGCGTTCCCACTCGCCGAGGATGCCGTTGCCGTGTGCGCGCACGACTGCGTGACCACCGGCCAGCAGACCTTCGCCGACGTCGAACTCATCGACGACCAGATCGCCGGCGATGATGCGCGGGAACTTGTCCCAGCGAAACGGCTCGTCATCGGGCTCGTCGTCCTTGATCGGCAGCCGCGTCCACAGCAGGCGGCGCGCGTGTATGCGATCGACGTTGATGCACAGGTGGGTGTGGTCGAACGGTTTCCACAGATCGAAAGGATGCCAGTCGGCCTCGGCGTCCTCGATCACCATCCACACGCCATCGGCGTCTCCGATTTCGACGCGGTCCACTTGCAGGTTCCACGGCAGCGCGCCGCGGACGTTGCCGACGCGGACGAAGAAATGGCCGGGGCGCTGCGCCAGCGCCGTGATGATCTCGCCGAGGTGCCGTTGGACCGCGGTCAGACGCATCGACAAGATCAATGCCGCCACCGCGACGATCAACGTGACTATCGCGAAGACCGCAGAGCGCGTGAGCAGTCGCAGCAGACGTCTCATGCGTTGCACCCCGCCTCTCAGAACGCCTGACCGAGGCTGATGTAGATCTCGAAAATATTGTCGACCGGCCGGCCGTTGATCGGGAATCCGACGTCGAAGCGAATCGGCCCCGCCACGGTGAAGTAGCGCAGGCCAAGCCCAGCCGCCCACTGGAAATTCTCGCCGAAGTCGGGATAGCTCGGCGCATAAACCGCGGCTCCTTCGGCAAACGGCACCAGACCGATGGAGTCGGTCACCTTGACGCGGACTTCGCTGCCGACCTGCAGGATCGAGCGGCCGCCGAGCGGGTCGTCGTCGGCATCGAGCGGACCCACGAACTGGTACCTGTAGCCGCGCACCGAATCACCGCCGCCGGCGTAGAAGCGCTTGTCGTCGGGGATGTTGCCGCTGGCCTCGCCGAGGATCGAGCCGACCGTGAAACGCGTGGCCCAGACATGACGGTGAGTGCGGGTGAGTGGCACGTAGAAGCTCTCGGTGCCCTTCATGATGAGCATATCGACGCTGGTGCCGAGCATGTCGAAGTACGGGCTGACGGCGAGCGCAGCCCGCTGTCCGCGGGTGGGATCGAGCAGATTGTCGCTGCTGTCGTAGCGCAATCCGAGCGGGATCCCGATCAGCGTGAAATCGTCCGTGTCGCCGTCGACGCCGCGCACTCGCGACTGCTCGAAGGCCACACCGAGGGCCGCCACCAGGGTTTCGCTGAAACGCCGCTCCAGTCCGCCCGACAGCACCGCCGCCTGACGATCGTAGGCGTCGGTGTTCTCGGCCTCCAGACTCGCACTGAGCAGCAGGCTCTGATTGGGGCGCAGGAAGTCGGGTTCGCGAAACGACAGGCCTCCGGTGGACTGCAACTGGGTCACTTCGACTTCGCCGCGCAGCTTCTCGGCGCCGCCGAGCAGATTGCGATGCTCCCAGAACGCGTGACCGCCGAAACCTTCCGCCGAGGAGTACTTCACGCCGGCGCCGAGCGAGCGTGGCTTGGCCTCGGTCACCGTCACGATGATCGGGAGGTGCCCCTCCGGCGACACGTCTTTGAGCTCACCCCATGAGAAGACCACCGAGGAGAACACTCCGGCGTCGAACAGCGCCTTGCGACTCTTGTCGATGCGCACCGGATCGAAGCGGTCGCCGCGCGCGAAAGCCATGCGGCGCTCGACGTAGCCGGGCTCCAGATGCTGCGTGCCCCTGACGATGACTTCGCCGAAGCGCGCTTCGGGCCCGGCATCGACGACCAGCGTCACCTCCATCGTGTGGGCGTCGTGATCGATCACGACGCGGCGCTCGGTCACCCGTCCGAACGGATAGGCGCGCGCCAGCAACGCCGCCACGAGTTTCTTCTCGGCCTCGATCACGACTTCGGCCACGGCCGAGCGGCCAATCTGCACGCCGAAACTCTCGAGCCCGCTGCCGCGTCCGAGATCGGCAAGCGTCTCGGGCAAGCCGGGGATATCGAAGCGGGTGATCTTGTAGCGAACGCCGAGATCTACGCGCACGACCACCTGAACGGGAGTCGCCGAAGCGTCGACGTCCCAGTGCACTTCAGCGTCGTAGAAGCCACGCGAGCGCAGCAGTCTCAGGAACAGATCGCGATCTGCCTGGGCGCGGCGTCGCAGCCCCTGAAGCGTAGCCGGCGGCTCGGCCTTCTTGGCGACCAGTTGCGAAACTGCACGGAGCCGGTCTTCGAGTTGACCGTAGAGCCCTTCAAAACTGACGTCGTAGGCGAAGCGAAGCTCACCTGAGCGCACCGGCGCAGACGAGGTGGCCGTGGTGGCCGTGGTGGCCGTGGTGGCCGTGGTGGCCGTGGTGGCCGAAGCCGCACATCCGGCCACGAGCAGCAAGCCCGCGACCGCTGCGGCGCGCAGCCCGGAGAAGCGAATCGTTCGAAGAAGAAGCCCTTGCATGCGCGGCGGTGCGGCACGGCAGGACGCAAACGCCACAGACCGGCTGCCCCGTGGCTCAGGCCGGCGCCTGCGAGAGCGTCAGGATCCGTGCTGTCGTGCTCTTGTAGTCCATCTTGCCCGAGGGAGAGCGTCCCAGCGACTCGGCCGCGAAGATCCTTTTCGGAACCTTGTAGCCGGCCAGCAGGCCGCGCACGTGGTCGCGCAGTTCTTCTTCGGCGACGGCCCCACCCTCTCTGAGCACCACCATGGCATGAATTGCCTGGCCCCACTTTTCGTCGGCGAGACCGACCACGGCGGCGTCCTCCACCATCGGGTGACGCTTGAGCACCTCCTCGACTTCCTCGGGGAAGACCTTCTCGCCGCCGGTATTGATGCACACCGAGCCGCGCCCGAGCAGCCGCAGCGTGCCGTCGCTCTCCACCGTCGCGAAATCTCCGGGCATCGACCAGCGCACGCCGCCGATGGTCGGGAAGGTCCGGGCGCTCTTGTCGGGATCCTTGTAGTAGCCGAGCGGGATCGGGCCGCTGCGCGCCACCAGTCCGCGCTCTCCGCTGCCCGCGGCCACTTCCCGGCCATCTTCGGTGAAGACCTTGACCCTGTCGCCGACCTTGAAGGAGGCCGTGGGCATCTCCATTCCTGCGACCATGATCGAGGCGCCCAGGCCGGTAGCCTCGGACGACCCGAGCGAATCGAACAGGATCATGTTGGGATGGAAGTCGAGCAGCGCCCGCTTGAGCTCGATCGACCACATGACGCCGGACGAGATGATCAGCCGCAGGCTCGAGAGGTCGTACGAGCGCTCGCGCAGCGCCGCCACCATCGGGCGCGCGAACACGTCGCCGACGATCGAGATGCTGGTAACCGCTCTGGCCTGCACCGCCGACCACAGCAGGTGGGTATCTAGTTTCCTCGACTCGGTGGTGACGATGGCGCCGCCGTTCATCAGCACGCTGACGGCGGTGAAGAAGCCGGTGCCGTGCATCAACGGACAGGCCGGCAGCAGCCGTTGGCGCTGATCTCCGACTACGACCTTGGCCACGTGTTCGGGCACATCGGCGGGTCGTCCCTGTCCGGTGAGCGGATCGCCGCCGGCGCCGAGAGTGTGCCAGACGTCTTCCTGGCGCCACATCACGCCTTTGGGCATGCCGGTGGTGCCGCCGGTGTAGAGCAACAGCAGATCGTCGGGGCTGCGCTCGATGTCGAGCGGCGCCGACGGACCGCTGACCAGTTCTTCGTAGTCGAGGCTGCCGGCCAGCCGCGGGCTGCCGTCGTCGAGCTGGATCAGCTGCCGCAGCCCCGCAAGCCGCGGCGCCAGACGCGCAACGTTGTCGGCAAAGCAGCCCTCGAAGACCAGCGCTGCCGCGTCGCAGTTGTCGAGCAGGTATTCGAGCTCGTCGTCGCGGTAACGGTAGTTGACGTTGACCGGCACCAGCCGTGCCTTGAAGCAGGCCACCACTGTCTCCATCCACTCGGGCCGGTTGTACGAGTAGATCGCGACCTTGTCGTCGGGACGCGCTCCACCGGCGACCAGGGCATTTGCCAGCGCGTTGGAGCGCCGATCAAGTTCGGCCCAGGTGACGACACGAGCGTCGGTGGAGCTGCCGTGGATCAGGGCCGGCTCCTCCCCGAGGACCGGGCCGAGAGCAGCGAAGATGTCACCGATATTCCAACTCATGCAGGTGTTTCCTTGCTTGCCTGGCGTGGCTTCCAGAGCCGGCGCCGGTGTGGTCTCGTAGCACGGGGGCGCAGCACCGAAAAAGCGAAGGCCGCCGGCTTGGCCGACGGCCTTCGCCGCCTCAGACGTCCTGGAGCGCCCTTACCGGCCGGTCCACGCGCGCCGGGCGGCGGCGCGTCGCCGCGCCAGAGCACTGCGGGTGCCGGCCGCAAGCTGGCGCGGCGGCAGGCAGCCCGTCCGATCAGAGACTACAGATGCTCGGTTCGCCGACACACGTGTAGCCGGGTTCGACCACGCATCCCGAGTCGCAGCCGTCGCCGGGCGCGACCCCACCGTCGTCGCAACCCTCCGGCGCACAAATCCACCCGTCCCCACACACCGCGGCACCGATGCCGGCGCCGCTGCAAGTCTTGTTGCAGGTGCCGCACTGCTCGGTATCGCCGTCATCGCAGGACTCGGTCTCGGGACACGTCGCGCCGTCGCCGCAGGTCGAGCCGCTGCCGGCGCCGCTGCACGTCGCGTTGCAGGTGCCGCAGGCGTCGGTGAAGCCGTCGTCGCAACTCTCGGTTTCCGGACAGGTCGCGCCGTCGCCACACGTCGAGCCGCTGCCCGCGCCGCTGCACGTCGCGTTGCAGGTGCCGCAGGCGTCGGCGAAGCCGTCGTCGCAAGTCTCGGTTTCCGGACAGGTCGCGCCGTCGCCACACGTCGAGCCGCTGCCGGCCCCGGTGCACGTCGCGTTGCAGGTGCCGCAGGCGTCGGTGAAGCCGTCGTCGCAACTCTCGGTTTCCGGACACGTCGCGCCGTCGCCGCACGTCGAGCCGCTGCCGGCGCCACTGCACGTCGCGTTGCAGGTGCCGCAGGCGTCGGTGAAGCCGTCGTCGCAACTCTCGGTTTCCGGACAGGTCGCGCCGTCGCCACACGTCGAGCCGCTGCCC
>JACRCR010000101.1 GCA_016218925.1 Deltaproteobacteria bacterium
CGGCAACAACACGACCGCGCCGTAGAGGGTCTTGGGCCCTGCCACGGGGCTCAGATAGTAGGCGGCGTAACCGATCTCGTAGGGCGGCCGCAGCGAGGTATTGGCATCGAACCCGTACGCGAAGAGCTGCGCACCGAGAACGGCCAGGTAGAGGCTTACCAGGTAGCGAGCGGCGACGAGGTTCAGGCGCGGCTCGGCGGCCGTCGTGACGCGGAGTGTGAAGTAGCCGCAGAGCGCGGCAGCCAGGAAGGTCGCGTTCCACACCGAGAGCGAAAGGCCGAAGAGTTCGACGGGGTGAGGGTACATGGCGAACTCTCTCGAGTCGGGTCGCGCGCACCCGCCAGCCGCAGCTCGCTGCGAGGCATCGCACCTCGGTCGCGCGCTGCCTGAGCCACGGCAGCGTTCGACGCGCCGCCGTGTCGCGCCTGTACGCGCGGTCTTCGATCACTCAGTCGGAGCGCGCGCTGAAACGCGTCGCATCGTTGGTGGACGCCTGCGAATAGACGGCTTCCCAGCAGCGGCCGCTCTGCAAGTTGCGTAGTTGCGCGATCACCTCCGTGTCCTGCGCAAGCGGCAACCGCGGAGGAGCCAGCGTAAGCCCCGAGGCCTTGAGCCGGAAGCGGCCCACCTCGTCCCCATCGGCTTGCAGTTTCACAGCCGTAACCGGCGTGCTCAGGCGGCTCTTGTCGGCGAAGCGGTAACCCGCGCCTATTGCGGTCCAACCCGTGCCAGCGGGTGCGTCAAGCTCGTGCACCAGCTCAGCAACACCCGAGGTCTGGTCGTACAGACACAGTGCGTAGGAGGTCGCCGTCGTGGGGTCGCCGAGATCGGCCAGCGCCGTCGACTCGGCGTTGCGCATCGTCCACACCGCCAAGTCACCGCCGCCACTGCCGGCGGGCTTATCCTGAACACGCACGGTTGAGCGCGCCGGCACGGTCGTTCCGGTGCAGTCCGGCGCGGGTGCCGCCGGACAGTCGTCGTGGGCCGCAGCGGCGAAGATGTCGGCGTCGATTCCCAGCGAGCCGTCCAGCGGGTCTTCCGATTGCCATATGGCCAGCCATCCACCGGCTCCGTCGTAGGCAAGCCGCGCCATAGCATTGCTGCCGGCTCCCGTGGAGATCTGTCGATTCAGCACGGCCAGCGACGACCAGCTTGCGCCTCCGTCCACCGAGTTGGCGCAGACCAGATCCGTGTCGTCGTCCGGGGAGGACAAAGCCTTGGCTTGGGTGCCGAAACATACCTTCCACTGGCCGCCGGCCCAGATCAGATCCGGCGTGACGCCGGTGGCGCCAAGATAGACCTTGGGTCCCCAACTGGCGCCTGCATCGGTGGATCGGACCGTGCGTGTTTCTTCCGCTTCCCACGCGCCATGCGTCGTGCTGGCTACGAGCCAGTTGCCTGCACCGTCGGTCTCAATGTCGAATTCGCCAAGGTAACCCGAAGCCGGTGACACCACCACTGCCGGCGCAGACCAGGTCGCACCGAGGTCGTGCGTGGTGGACGATATGGCGTCGCCGGTCCCCTGGCACTCCCATGCCACTACCCAAGTGCCGGCTCGATCGGTCGCGACTTTCGGCTCGATATCCCAACTGCCGCCATCAGTAGCGGCGTGCGAGGACACCGGTGCCGGCGCGCTCCAGGTCAGGCCGTTGTCGGAGGAGCTGACGAAGAGAATGTCATAGTCGGTACCTATCGTGCCGCCGAGGGAATCGTCGGAGGCGAACACGGCGACCCAGTTTCCTGCACCGTCGGTTGCGATATCGCCAGGGGGATTGTCCGAACCCGTACTGGATAACTGAATCAGCGAAGACCACGTCTCTCCCTGATCTTCTGATCGTAGAATACCCACCCTGCGCCCACCATCATTCGGCCAGGTCAACTCATACCACATCGGCACGACCGCCACGTCGGCTCCGTCCGACTCCGCGGCAGGGACGTACTCGGCGAAGCGCTCGTCGAAACTAGCGTCGGCAAGCAAAGCGTTCATCGAAGACCACGTCCGCCCATCATCCGTCGAGATCGAACGGACAATCTCCTGATCCTCCCCTCCCCCGCCGCCGCCGGGGAGCGGCGCGTAGCTCTGCCAAAGGGCGAGCCACCGCTCCGGCCCCACAGCCACTGCCACAGGATACGTCTCTCTGTTGTGGTAGTCGGTGCCCACGTTGTCCGTGGCGGCATTGCTGTTGACGACCACCGTGGGCCCAAATGCACCGACGGCTGCTCCTGCGGGAACCGTCGCGACCAACGTAATTGTCGTCGCAATGACGACTCCGGCAACTGCCCGGACGCCCGCAGCGGCAATATCGACTGTGATGGCCCAAGGACTGAAGCTACCGCCGCAACGCCGCGACATCTCGCGCTCAGAACGGCGTCGCACAGCAGCCTCCGGTTCCATACTGGGTCGCGGTCGCACAGCGGTCCCGTGCAGTGCAAACCTCCCACTCGTCGAGCTTGCCGGCAAGCTCGTTCATCACCTTGCTCAATCCGTGGTGCTCATCCGTTTCGTTCTGGCCAGTGAACCATGCGCAGTCCATCGCGTCGTCCTCCTGCACATTGCTGGCGATGTCGTAGAGGTCCACGGTCGATGGATCCACAGGAGGATCGATGTTCTCGAAATCTCCGTGGAGTTTCCATGCGCTCGGCATGCAGACGTCACACTGGACAGACAACGACTTACATTTCTCGTTACCCGGACAACCTTTGTCGTCTCGGCAGTGCGACAGCGTGTCATAAACCTCTCGATGGCATCCGCTTCCGACTACGCAAGCGGTCCATTCCGCGGAACCCTCCACGACACACCTCTTGTCCGTCGTTCGACAAATCTTCCCGCCGCACGGATTGGATGCCGCATCCGGATCGCACACGAAACACGAGGTCGCGCGGATCTTGCCCGGCAGAGGATCGTCGTACGACGCTACGGAACCGGCTGGCGCCGTATCCGTCACCGCAGCACAGGTGCCGCCGGCCCAGCATTCCGCCGGATCCGAGCCGCTGCCCGCGCACGCGGGCAACTGGCCGGGAAACAGGCCCTTGCGTGTGACGATGACCTGTCCCTGTCCCTTGTGCTTGGAGTAAACCACATCGCGCGGCGCCGCTGCCTCCGGCGCGTGTTGTCGCAGCAGGCTGTAGAAGCTTCGCCCATCGATCGTCACACGCCGGCTGTTGACGGGATCCCAGGGTGTGTTCTCCTCGGTCAGGTGCCCCTCGCCGTCGACTTGATAACCAGCCGCCTCGGCGATCGTCGGGAAGATGTCCACATGGCTGGCAATGCGATCGTCCGACACCTCTGGATCCTCCAACCCGCCGAACGTGGTGGCCGCGAGGTTGCATGCGGTAGCGCTCTGCGTGTCGGCGGGATCGCAGGTCTCGCCGGGTAGATCCACCAGCAATCCCTCGCGAATGCCTCCTTCCTCCATGTCGTCCTTGTCGCCTCTCAAGTCCGGGTCCCCGTACGCTGCCGACTCGGCCCCCTGGTCGCCCGTGAACAGGATCATAGTATTGTTGCGGATTCCCTCTTCGTCGAGGACCTTTATGATCTCTCCGACCGCGGCGTCGAGCTCTTCGACGATGCCCCAGTACTTCTTCTCGGGTTCTTCGGGCGTAAGGCTGCTGCCTCGCACGTTGGTCTGCTCGACCGTCTGGTAGTGCGAAACGGTGCGCTTGGGCGCCAGGTACCGGTCGTGAACCGCGTGGAAGGCTACCTCCAGGAAGAACGGGCGCCCCGCATGCCGCCGGATGAAGTTGCGGGCCTGATCGCGAAACAGCCGTTCGGAATACACGCAGCCGGTGCCCGTCACCTCCTCGTCGTCGTTGCAGTTCCAGCGCTCGTTCGTATCGCTGTCTTTGGTGAAATCGGCGACACCCGGCGTCTGTTCCTTGTCCTTGAAGTCCCACCGACCCTTGCGGTGGCTGGTTGCCTCGCAGCAGTCCGGGTTCTCACCTGCATCGCTGATCTTATCCGAGTCGTCGTCGCCCGGAGGACAGGCAAGTGGCGGGAATCCCCCGGCAGCCGTGACGGCCGCACCAACGTACGCCCCGAAATCCTCGCAGACCACGTTCGCAATCCTGCAGTTCGCTTCGGTCCCGCAGCCGCAGTCGGTGACCTCCTCACACGGCGTCAGATCCGCGGTCGACACCGGTTCGTTCGGTCCTGGCGGATCGTCGTCGTCCAAATCCCAACAGAAACGTCCGGGAGCACCACAGATGAGCGCCCGTTGGCTCTCGTAGTTGCGGGCCCCTCCGCCAAAACCGAAGAATTCGTCGAAACCCTGTTCGAGGGGACCATTCCTGCCCACGTGACCGACATGCCACTTTCCAACCAGACCGGTAGCGTAGCAGGGAAGATCTCGACACGCGTTGCCCGAAGCGTTGGGATCGTTGCCGGTCGAGTCCTGATCGATGTAGCACGTACAGGGTGCCGTGTAGTTGCCCGTCGCAAGGTCGAGGCACAACGGCTCCTGCGTCTCGTCGTTGCAACCTTGCTTGAGGAATTCGGGGATCGTGACCTCTTCAAGGGGCAAACCGGCCCCGCCATTGAGGGACATGCCGATCCGGCCCGTATAGCGACCCGTGACAATAACACCACGCGTCGGTGCGCACAGGCCGGCGTGCGCATAGAACCGCTTGAACGTCACCCCCTCCTCGGCAATGCGGCGCAGGCCGCCGAAGCCGTCCAGAATGTCGTGAGCCGGGTCGCAAGCGCCACCGAACTGCGTGCCGTAGTCGACGCTGGAAGCGCTGCAAGGCGGACCAGCGGTGCGGTAGCGGAAGCCGTCCACGAAGCTGTCATCCGCGCTCGTCTCCGCCGGTTGGGCACTGGCCTTGTTCCAGTTGACGTCCACCGGCACCGCCAGATTCGCCGTATCGGTTGAACCGCCGATCCGCGAAGGACCAAGGCAAACCTCCACCTCATCCTCGGTCACGGGATCGTCGCAGTTCATCGACTGGCCGCTCGCGTCGGTGCGTTCTGAGACGGCCAGCATACGCGCCGCGAGCCGGTTCACGTCCGGCCGTCGATCACGAGCCTCCATCGCCTGCCTTTGGTTTCCCGGCAGAGGTTCGTCCGGGCCGGCGATAGGAGTGTGAGGGACGCGCCACGCCACCGGCGGCCCGTAGAACGGCAGCGAATTCCACTCCATGTCGTCGGCGAGGAAGAGGATGATGTTGGGCGGCGGGTCCGCAGTGGCGCTCTCAGGCGCCGCGGCGACGACAGTAGCCAGCACGACCAAAGTCAATGCCCCTCGGAGGGTCCGGCACGAGTTCGTTACGGACGTTCTCACTGTCCACCTCCGCAGGCCGGGTGCTCGCACGAACCGAGGGTGTTCTCGTCGTAGATTTCCGGAGCCACGTCGAACTGGGTGCTTACGCCCTGGACATCCGGATTCGCATTCTGACATTCGTAAGTCAGGCACCCTTCGACGCAGTCCGTGTTCCACTGGCAACTGCGCGGCGGAATGTTCGCGCAGGTGCCCGACTTGGTCGTAAGGGGAGCAACCGCAATGCGACCGGGAGTGCCGGCCCCACCCGCGGCGTGGATCGCCGCCAGCTTGTTCACCAACAGCGGCTGCGCACCTTGTGCCGGTGGAGCCTTGCCTGCATGCAACGCGATCTTGCCTCCGCTATGCCCCGTCGCGTCGATCGTCGCGCTGGCCGCCACCTCCACTTCGCACCCCGACAGCGCAACCCTGCCGGCCGGCCCCTGTCCGCCGCTGGAAGTGTCGCCGCGAACGTCGAGCATCGCGCCGCCTGCTACCAACACCTTCGAGGCCGAACGCAGCGAGACCCCTCCGCCGGGGCCGCCGCCCGACAGCGCACGCGTCACCAAGCTCCCTGTGCTCGCGATCGTGAGGTTGCCGAGGGCGAAAGCCGTGATCGATCCACCGTTGCCTCCGTCAGGCCCGCTGGTATCGTCGCCGCCGGAGACGGTAATGGAGGAAGCCACCGTGATGCCGCCGCATCCCGACCGAAGGCTCACTGAACCGCCCGAAGCCTCTCCACCGGCAGCGCCGACCCCGCCACGCGCGGTTATCGCCTCCATGATCTGCAAGCTGTCCCCGGCTTCGATTTCGATAGAGCCGCCGTCCCCGTCGTTCCCCCTGCCGTCCACGTCGACATGTTCCTGCAGGATCACGTCCCCCGTATCGGAAGCTATCGAGACACTTCCTCCGCCTCGAAACTTGCCTGGCGCGGCTATGTGCCCGTCCAGACGCGCCGTAATGTCGCCGACGGCGTGTATATCCAGCGTACCTCCGGAGTTGTCTCCGCTGGTATTGCCAGCCGCATGGACGGGATCTTCTATGAGGATCGCGCCGCCCGCATCGAGCAGAATCGACCCTCCACTTGCGCCGACGCCTGTGCCGTCTGCTTCCGCGCCGTCGTCGCCGCTCTGGTGAATCGTGATGTCGCCGTCGGCGTGGACCACGATATCTCCGCCGTCATGTGCGCCGTTGGCCCTTACTTTCCCGTAAATATTGAAATTTCCAGAGCCGGCGACCGCGTCGTCTTTGACCACTTCGATCGTCATCGCACCCGGATCCCCATCGTCGTCTTCCACCGCCAGGATCGCACCGGAGGGACCGTTGAGCGTCAGCGTGCGCGCTCTGAGCGTGAACTCGCCCACCACCTTGATGGTGCCGTAGTTGCCCACGACGATGTCGCGATCCCTGCAGTCGAGCACGGCGTCGGGTTCGATGAGCTTGGTCTCGCCGATGGTGCACGCCCCCGGATTCGGACACAGCGCGTCACACGTCTTTATCGTCGCTGCCCGCGCGACGGCCGCGTGCAGTAGCATCGCGGCAAACAACCAGAGTGCTGCACGCCAAGGGCGCTACGAGACAGGGACAGAGCGCTCGTTCACGACGCACCCCCTTTTTCGTAACTCTCTGGCTCCCGGCAACGCGGCGACGTGCGAGGAGCAAGTTGTCGAAGCTGAGATGTCGAAGCGAAGACGCGAGTGCGAAAACGTGGGACCGCAATGCACCAGCACCGTTCGGTTGTGCCCTTATAGAACGACCCCCCCCCATAGGAAGCAAACAGTTGCAAGGTCCCACGGGCACTTTTTTCAACTGAATCTGACGAACCGTGCACCACGCCGCCGCGCGTCTGCCGCGTCGCACTTGCCAGAGATCGCGCCAGCCAGCATGAGACGCCCGATGTTCGCCTTCATTGCGCTGCTCGGTGCGACATACGTCGTTCGCGCGCTGCGATTGCCGAGAAGATCAACCTCGGCCTTTCTCGTCGGTGTCCTCGTCCTTTGCCTCTGGCGCATCCCCAGCGCTCAGGCCGGCGCACTCGTGATCGACGTCGACTCTGACCAGCGAGCACCAGTGGTCGGCCGCGCTCCTTCGCTCCGCACCGTGGTCCAGGAGCTTTGCTGGCGCGCCGGCGCGAGGCTCGACTTCTACGATGCCGAAGATCGCCCTGCCGGCGGCGCTTACCGCGACATGGCGCTTGGCGAACTTCTCGGCCGCCTTCTCTCGCGCGAGAGCTACATGGCGGGCACGATGCGCGACCCCGTCACCGGAAAAGATCGGGTGCTGTGGCTGCGCGTGCTCGGCGATCCGGCCACCGCCGCGGCGCGCCGGGCCTCAGGCGCGGGGAATTCTTCGCAAGCCGGGTTCCAGGTGCCGCCGGTCCTGCTACAAACCGCGCTCTCGGCGCCCGGGCAGAATCCCGCGGCCAGGCAGGCCGCTCTTGCCGCCCTGGCCGCGCGCATCTCGGGCGATGCCCAGCAACTCGAAGCGTTCCTTGCCACCGACTCGCGACTGATCGCCGAGGCGATCGCACGCTTCGACCGAGCCTCCGAGTCGCTGCGTGAGCTTCGAGGTAACTACTCCGACCCGCGCGTCACGGCCAAGCTCGACGAAATTCTCGCAGCGCTCGCTCGCGCGCCTGGACCGCCGTAGCGCCCGCCGTACGTCTCAGATCAGCGAGCGGCGTATGGACGCGCACTACTACCGCGCCGAACTCTCGCGCAGCTCCCGCGCCCAACGCTCTGCGGCTTCGCGGTCGCCGGCCTGGGCCGAGAACTCCACCAGCGCCGCCAGGATGTCGCGATACCCGGTAAAGCGCCGGTGGGCCTGCTCCAGCACAGCCAGCGCCTTGGCGTGCTGACCGACGCTGTCGAGCGCCACCGCGTAGACGTAGGCGTAGCGCGGCGAGTCGGGACTTTGCGCCGTCGCCTTGGCGAGTTCTCCGATCGCTTCGTCGATCCGCTGTCGCCGCACCAGCAGCAGCCCAAGGGCGTGGTGCACGTCGGCGCCGTCGGGCGCGCCGCGAAGAACGCGCTCACCGTCGGTATCGCGGCCTTGCTGGCGGTAGAGATCGGCCAGGTTCACGTACGATGGAATGAACGCCGGCTGCATCCGGATCGCGCGCTGGTAGGCGGTCTCCGCGCGCTCCAGGTTTCCGAGCTGCGCATCGAGAGAGCCGAGGTTCGTCCACGACTCGGCGCGATCGGCGTTGAAAGCCTGGGTCTCGCGATACTCGGCCACCGCGCGCTCGAACGCCACTCGCTGCTCGGGAGTCAGCGACACCGCCGCCGCCGCGCTCGCCAGCGAATTCACCGCTTCCAGGCGAACCGCGCGAATCGGGTCGGCGAGCAGCGGCCCGCCCACCTGCCAGCGGCGCGGCGGATCCCAGTCGATGAGCTGCGAGACGGCGGCGCGACGCACCAACGGGTCGGGGTCGGCGAGCGAACGCTCGACCAGGTCCGGCGCCGCGCCGGGATTGTTCTCGAGCAGGGTGAGGGCCGTTGCGCGCACTATGGCCGGGAACGAGCGGTCGGCGATCACGTCGCCGAGCAGGCGGCTGGCTCCCACCGCGCGGCGACGGCCGGCGTCCAACGCCGTGGCGTAGCGCGGGCCGCGCGTTCGCGTCGGGCCGTACCACTTGACCACGCCATCTGCCGCCCACTGCGCGCTTCGATCGCTGTGGCAATTCGAGTCGATGCAGGTGTTGGGCGTGCCGAGCTTCACCGACAGGTCCGGGCGCGGAATGCGAAAGCTGTGGTCGTGACGTTTGTGGACCACCATGTAGGTGCGCGCCGGCATGTGGCACTGCACACAGCGGGCAGCATCGGTACCGGTCTTGTGGTGATGGTGGGACGGCGTGTCGAACTGCTGCGCGCGGTGGCAGGTCGCGCACACTGCGTTGCCATCGGCACGCAGACGCCCGCTGTGCGGATCGTGACAGTCGGTGCAGATGACGCCGCGCTCGTGCATGCGGCTTTGCAGGAAGGAGCCGTACTCGAACACTTCATCAAGCATCTGACCGTCGGCGTAGTAGAGCCCCTCATCGAGCAACGACACGATGTGCGTCTGCCCGAACGGCTGGTCCTGGCGGTAATCGTCGCTGATCTCGGCGCGGCGCGTGTGACAGCGACCGCACACGATCTGCGAGCGCGGATCCCGGGCGGCGCTCAGGTTGGCGATCGGCGCGTTGCCCTCGAACACCCACGAGCCGCCGCGGGCGGCGAGGTCGACGATCAGACCGCGGGCCGGCGCGCTCGGCTCCTGACCTTCCTTGACGCGACGGCCCCACTCCACATGGAGCGAGCCGGGACCGTGGCACGCCTCGCACGAAACGTTCACCTGCGCCCACCTGGTCTCGAAGGTGTCGCTCTCGGCCCGGTAGTTCTTCTTCACGTTGGTGGAGTGACACTCCGAGCACATGAAGTTCCAGTTCTGCGCCGGGCCGGTCCAGTGCAGAACGTCGCGGTAGTCCACCTTCTCGTCGGGATACAGGTGAAACCACCGCTGGCCGCCCGCGCCGCCGGGGCGCGTGTCCCAGCCGATGCCGAGAACCTGCAGCCGGCCGCCGGGAAACTCGACCAGGTACTGCTGAAGCGGATCGACCCCGAACGTGTAGGCGACGCGGTAGTCGCGCAGCTGCCCGTCGGGGCCGTCGGTGCGCACGAAGTACGCGCCGTCCTTGCGGGAGAAGGTCGAGGTGATGGCGTTGTAGGTGAAAGCGGCGCCGTCGAAATTGCCGAGCACGGTGGCCGCGCTGGCCGGCTGCATCGCGCGATCGTGATGCGAGCCGGCCAGCAGCGCCGCGGCTGCCTCGTGGCACGGCACGCAGGTCTGACCGCCGACATAAGCCGGCGTACCTGCGGCCGCCGGCGCGACGGCAGTCGCAGGCGCCTCGGCGGCCGCCGGCACGACGACCTCGCCCGCCGCGCTCACCGCGATACTCGACGCGAGCACTGCGGCCCAGGCCAGAGACACAACGCCGCGCCGCCGCCACGCGCAGGCCGCCGCAGCATTGTGGTTGAGGGTGTATGGATCAAGCATGCCCGGATTGCGACACTCTATCTCGTCAACCATGTGCCAGCCAACGCGCCCTGGAGCAGGCAACGCTCGCAGGAGCGGCCGGCGCGAGGCGTATAACGGAAATGTAACGTCTCGCGGTGGCCCTCTCGAAGCACTTGTCGGGCCACGTCGTCGAGTCTAGAATTCCGATATGACCTCGAGAGCACAGGAACTTCTCCGCGAAGCACTGACGTTGCCCGCCCAAGAACGTGCCGACGTCGCTGCCGAGTTGCTTGCCAGCTTGGAAGAAACGGTCGACGACCTCGAACAACTCGAATCTGAATGGGCCGCTGAAATCGAACGGCGGGCTCGGCGCGTACTTGCTGAGCCGTCGGCGGGAATTCCTTGGGAAGAAGTACGGCTACGTGCGGATGAAGAGCTGCGCCGTCGGTGAAACCGTACACGCCTACGAAAACGTCACCAAATCCACGCCCTGAGACGGAGTGATCCAGGGAATCAGTAGACAGCTGCTCGGGAAGGTCAACCGCAGGTTCACATTCACCACCCCGCCCGCCAGAAGCCGATATCCTGGTAGCTGACGTCGTCCAGCGCCGGGGAGGTCCGCGACGTGGCGCCGCTGCCGAACCCGCCGAGACCTGCCAGCTCGAAATTGAGCCGCACCTGGAACTCGTCCGGGTTGACGCGCTCGACCACTCCGACACCGATCGACCAGCACTGGCACGACGACGAGAAGGTCACGCCGGCGCCCTTCTCGACAAAACTCGAGCTGATGAAGTCGTAGCGGCCCTTCAGGCCCAGCGAAATCCTCGGCGACAAGCCCAGACGCGCGAGCAGTTCGCTAGACTGCAAGATGTCGGCATCTTCGCTGCGCACGTAGCGAAACGCCGCAGCGACCTGGTTGCGTGGTCCGGTCAGGAACCGCATCGGACCGGCGTCCCACGAGATCGACGCGTTGGCGCCCTCCACCTGGGCGGCGCCGACGTTCCATGACGTGAGCGTTCGCAGCGCCAGACCTTCGACGGGCTGCACGAACGCCGCAACGTCGATGTCGGAGAAATGGTCGTCGATGACCCGCTGGCTCAGGTTGTAGCTCTGCGCAAGCGACAGGCGACCGAGTTCGAACGGTCCGCGGACGGCATCGGGACCTTCGCGGCGTCTCAGCAAGAAGCGCGAGTCCACGCCGTAGCTGGCCACGTCGCGCGCGTCGATCGCATCGACGCCGTCATAGAGAGGCAGCACGTCGGATCGGCTGTCGCCGAGGTAATGGAACGCGACGAAGGGTTCGAGCGAGTGGTAGATGCCGGTCCACCGGTCGGAGCCGAGCGCGTAGTCGCGCGCCACCTTGGTGCGCGCATCGAAGCCCCCCTCGACGATACCGCGGGTCGGGAACTGCTCGAAATGCTCGTAGCTGCCCTCGCGCACGAGTTCGTTTTCATTCATCGCGTACGCGCTGGCGCGCCCGCGCACCCAGGCCTTGGAGGCCAGGCGGTCGGTGACGAGCAGCGGAAGCCCAGCGGTGGTCGCGAAATCCAGACGCTGGCCGTCGGCGCCCTCCTGACGCATGAAAGAAGCGAGCCCCGAGTCCACGCGCACGACGAACGGCCCCAGCGACCGGTCGCTGCTCGCCCAGGCACTGAGCGGCTTCTGCAGCGTGTAGTCGCGCGAGTCGACGAGGTTCTGGTAGCCGATCAGTTCCACCCCGCCACTCGTGAAACCATGCTCGCCGAGGAACCCGACACGCGACGTGGTGTAGCGTCGCGAGCGCCGCAGTTCGCGCTCGTCACTGTCGCCACTGAAAGAATCGGTCTCGCGCAGAAACAGGTCGTCGCTCACCAGTTGCAGGTCGGCGTAGCCGGTGATGTTGTCGCGGTATTCGCGGTGGGTCAGCTCGATGGCGCCGCGGTCCTCGGGAATGTTCGAACCTACGAACAGCGGCGAGTCGATCTGTTTCTCTGCGTCTCCACGCACCGCTTCGTTGTAGTAAGACGCATCCACCCGCCCGGCGCGGCGGCGCGACGGCGCGTAGCGATATTCGACGTCGAGACCCAGGCGCGCCGAGGTCTCGACGACGCCGGTCATGGTCAGGTCCTGCTGCTTGTCGATGTTCCAGAACCACGGCTGCGCGTAGAGAAAGCCGCGGCGGCTCGACGAACCGAGCGACGGCGAAAGCAATCCGCTCTGGCGGGTCTGTTTGGTCGGAAACAGCAGGTACGGGACGTACAGCACCGGCACGCCGCGCACCTGCAGGCGTCCCCGCGAAAGCCGCGCGTAGTCGTCGAGCCTCAGATCGAGTTTCCTGCCGCGCAGTTCCCAATCCGGCTCGTGGCCCTCCTCCACGTCGCAGGTGGTGAAATAACCATCGTCGACGCGCAGGTGGCGGCCTTCGAGTTTCTCCAGCTGCGCGCCACCAAAGCGCCCCGGCTCGTCCTTCAAGCGCAGGTCGAAGTTCTCCAGCACGCCGGTCTCGTCATCGACGTCGAGCCTGAGCGAGTCGGCGCTGCCGAGGACCTCTTCGGAGTCGTAGGTGACGTCGCCGCTGCCCTCGACCGTACGCTTGCGCTCGTCGACGCTGATGACGTCGGCGCCGACCCGCGTCGAGTCCCACTCCACGACCACGTTGCCGCGCGCGTTGATGCGCTTGGCCTCCTTGTCAGCCTCCAGAGAGTCGGCTTCGACGATGATCGGGCTCTTGCCGGCGGCCGGCTGGGCGGAGGCCGCGGTCTGGCCGGCGGTCGCGGCCTTGGCAGCGGCGGCAGCGGCCATCGTCGGCGCATCGACGAATTCCACGCCGGAACCACCGTTCGGCAACGCGATGCCATGCCCGGCGGCATCCTGGGCCACGCAGGGCCAAGCCCCGATCGCCAGCAACGCAGCCGCGACGAGAGCGGCCAGCGCACCGGCCTCAGTCCGACAGATCCTGTTCGAGAAGCTTCCCACCCGCCGCTCTGTATAGGTGGCCGAGCAGAAAGATGGAACCGGCGACGACTACGCTGCCGCCACTTGCGGCCAGGCCGCGCGCCTGTGCCAGCGCGGCCTCGGGAGAGTCGGCTACCTGTACCGGATCGCCCATGAGGCCCGACTCCGGACCGCGAGCCGCACCCGAGCAGAATTCGGCCACGAAGCGCTCGGGCTGCTCGGCCCGCGCCATGGGCAGCCGCGAGAACACCACCGCGTCGAAGCGCGGCAGCAGCGAGCGCAGCATCGCGGGCCAGTCCTTGTCGGCCATCGCAGCAAAGACCAGCACGCGCGGCGCGGCGCGCAGCGCCGGGCGGCAAGCATCGAATGCGTCCAGAGCCGCCGCCAGTGCCTCGGCCGCCTGCGGGTTGTGGGCCGCGTCGAGAATCACCGGCGGCCGACCGTTGATGATCTCGAGACGACCCGGCCACCTGGCTTCGACGATGGCCAGGTCGCGCACGTCGCGCGCCACCGGCAGTTCATCGGCCAGAGCATCGACGGCAGCCGCCGCAATCGCAGCGTTGCTCAACTGGTGGGCTCCGAGCAGGCCGTCACCGCGCCGCTGTGCCTCGACCGCCGCAGGCAGATCGAAGAAGTCGCGGCCGAAACGCAGCCAGTGCGCGCGCTGCTCGCGCACACGCTCGGCGACGACCGCGTGCGCCGCTTCGGGAAGCGGCCCGCTCACCAGCGTAGCTCCAGGCGCCACGATGCCGGCCTTCTCGAAGGCGATCTGCTCGATCGTGTCGCCGAGAAACTCGCGATGGTCGATGCCGATCGAAGTCAGCACCGCGACCTTGGCGCCCACCACGTTGGTCGCGTCCAGACGTCCGCCCAGCCCGGTTTCGAGGACCGCAACATCTACGTGGCGATCTCTGAACTCGAGCAGCGCCGCCAGCGTGGCGATCTCGAAAAAGGTCAGCTCCGCGCGCGCTGCCTGCATCGCAGCGCGTACCGCTCCGACCTGCGCGACCACCGCGCTCGCGGCGATCGGCTCGCCGCCGACACGGATGCGTTCGCGAAACGACAGCAGGTGCGGAGAGGTGTAGAGCCCGGTCAGATAGCCACCGCGCCTCATCGCGGACTCGATCATCGCCGCAGTCGAGCCCTTGCCGTTGGTGCCGGCCACGTGCACGCAGCGCAGTGCGCGCTGCGGCTCTCCCAGACTTGCCAGCACCGGCGCCAGACGCTCGAGGCGAAAATCCATCCCGCGCCGGGCCTCTAGCCGGTACAGCCACGCGAGCGTGTCTTGATAGGAAATGGTCAAGACTTGCGAACGCCGTCGATTCCTCGCCGCAGCTCTGCGACGAAGTCGCGCGCGGCGGCGACGGCGCCGCCGGGGCCGGCTTCGAACACGCGTCGCACCAGCGCCGAGCCGACGATGACGAGGTCCGCGTAGCGCGCCACCGAGGCGGCCTGCTCGGCCGAAGAGATCCCGAAACCGACGCCGATCGGAAGTCCGGTCACCGCGCGCGCCTTCGTCACCAGGTCTTCGATGCCTGCGGCCGGCGCGGCTGCGCGCGCTCCGGTAACGCCGGTGACCGACACCATGTAGACGAAGCCGCTGGCCACCTGCGCGACCGCACGCATGCGCGTTTCATCGCTGGTGGGAGCGAGCAGGAAGATGCGGTCGAGGTCGTACCGGCGACACGCAGCAACCAGATCGGCGGCTTCTTCGGGCGGCAGATCGCTGCTCAGCACCGCATCGGCGCCGGCCGCCTTGGCATCGCGCGCGAAATTTTCGTCGCCGTAGCGGAAGAACGGATTGTAGTACCCGAACAGCACCAGCGGCACGTCCGTGCGCTCGCGCAGCCACGCCACCATTTCGATCACGCGCGGAAGCGAGGAGCCGGCCCGCAGCGCGCGCTGGCTCGACTCCTGGATCACCGGTCCGTCGGCGATCGGATCCGAGAACGGAACGCCAAGCTCGATGATGTCGGCGCCGGTCTCGGCAACCGCCAGCAAGGCCTCGCGGCTGGTGGCCAGATCAGGGTCGCCGACCGACAGGAACGGGACCAGTCCTGCGCGGCCCTGCCCGCGCAGGCGCGTGATGACCTCGGCGATGCGCGTGGCCATCTACAGTTCCTCCCCGAGATACGCGGCCACCGCCGGCATGTCCTTGTCGCCGCGTCCCGACAGGTTGACCAGGATGATCTGGTCCGGCCCCATCGCCGGCGCCATCTGCATCGCGTAAGCCACCGCGTGCGAACTCTCGAGCGCGCAGATCACGCCTTCGGTCTGCGCCAGAATTCGCAGCGCGTAGACCGCTTCGTCGTCTGTCACGGCCGCGTAGCGCGCGCGCCCGGTGTCGTGCAGCCAGGCGTGTTCAGGTCCGACGCCCGGATAGTCCAGCCCCGGTGCGATCGAATGCGCTTCCTGGATCTGGCCGAGCTCGTCTTGCAGCAGATAGGTCTTCTTGCCGTGCAGCACGCCGACCCGACCGCGGCTGATCGAGGCCGAGTGTGCGCCGCCATCCAGGCCGCGCCCTGCGGCTTCCACGCCGACCATCGCCACGCTCTCGTCGTCGATGAACGGATAGAACAGACCCATCGCATTGCTGCCACCGCCCACGCACGCAACCAGCATGTCGGGAAGACGTCCGCGCGCGGCCAGCATCTGCGCGCGCGCTTCGCGGCCGAGCACCGACTGGAAGTCGCGTACCATCTGCGGATACGGATGCGGTCCCATCGTCGAGCCGATCAGGTAGTAGGTGTCGCCGACCCTTGCGACCCACTCGCGCATTGCGTCGTTGATCGAGTCTTTGAGTGTGCGGCTGCCGCTGTCCACGGTGCGCACCTTGGCGCCCAGCAGCCGCATGCGAAACACGTTGAGAGCCTGGCGGCGAACGTCCTCGGCGCCCATGAAGACTTCGCATTCGATGCCGAGCAACGCGCACACAGTAGCAGTGGCGACGCCGTGCTGACCCGCTCCGGTCTCGGCGATGATGCGCGTCATGCCCATCCGCTTGGCGAGCAGCCCCTGGCCGAGCCCGTTATTGATCTTGTGGGCGCCGGTGTGGCAGAGGTCTTCGCGCTTGAGCCAGATCTGCGCACCACCGGTGCGATCCGACAGGCGCTCACAGTGATAGAGCAGGGTCGGACGCCCGGTGTAGGCGGCGTGAAGTTCGGCGAGCTCACGGTTGAAGTCCGCGTCGTTGCTCCAGTGCTCGTAGGCCTGCTGGAGCTCGAGCAGCGCGGGCATCAGCGTTTCGGGAACGTAACGGCCGCCGAACTCTCCGAAGTGGCCTCTAGCGTCTGGCAGAGCGTGCATTGACGATGAACTCCTCGATCAGCCGGGCGTCTTTGATGCCCGCGGCCGCCTCGACTCCGCCGGCGGTATCGACGCCGAACGGTGCGAGGCGCGCGACGATAGCCGAGACGTTGTCCGGAGTCAGGCCGCCGGCCACGATCGTAGATGCGAGGTCCAGGCCCTCCACCACCGAAGCGTCGACCAGACATCCGCTGCCGCCGCCGCTCGGGTTGTCGAGCAGCAGGCGGTAGCTCTCGCGGGCGCTGCGTGACGCCGCGCGCGCGTCATCCAGCGCCTCGACGACCGCGGCGCGCGAAGACGCGCCGACCGCCCGGATCACCGGCAGGCTCCAGCCTTGCGCCGCGTTCGGCGCTTCACCGCCGTGAAGCTGCACGCCGCCAAGGCCGACCTCGGCCACGACGGCTTCGATCTCGGCGCGCGTCGCGCCGGCGAACACCCCGTAGACGAGACGTCGCGGCGCCAGCGCCGCGACGATCTCTCGCGCGCGGCGCGGCTCGCAATAGCGCTTGCTACGCGGCCAGAAGTTGATGCCGATCGCATCGGCGCCGGCGTCGAAGGCCGCGCGCGCGTCTTGCAGGCGGGTGATCCCGCAGATCTTGACCCACACGCTCACGAGCGGCGGCCGGCGTCCTGGCCGAGGAAGAAGCGCAGCGCCTGCCCGGGGTCGGGTTCCTTGATCAGGTTCTCGCCGATCAAGAAGGCGGTCACGCCGAGCGCTTCCATCTGCGCCAGCTCGTGGGGATGACGGTAGCCGCTCTCGGACACCAGCGTCACGTCGTCGGGTACCAGGCCCGAGAGCCGCCGCGTGGTGGTCAGCGAAGTCTCGAAGGTGCGCAGGTTGCGGTTGTTGATGCCGATCAGATGCGCGCCGCTGGCCAGCGCGCGCTCCATCTCGGCTTCGTCATGCACTTCCACCAGCACGTCGAGGTCTTCGGCGCGGGCGGCCGCGGCCAGGCGCGCCAGTTCGGCGTCGCCCAGCGCCGCCACGATCAGCAAAATGGCGTCGCCGCCGTGCGCCCTTGCCTCGACGATCTGGTAGTCGTCGACGATGAAGTCCTTGCGCAGCAGCGGAATCGTCGTCACCGCGCGCACCGCCTGCAAGTCGGCCAGGCTGCCCTGGAAGAACGGCGCGTCGGTCAGCACCGACAGACAGCGCGCGCCGGCGCCCTGATACTGGCGCGCGTGCAAAGCGGCATCGAAATCTTCTCGAATCACTCCCTTTGACGGAGACGCCTTCTTGATCTCGGCGATGATCGCGCGGCCGTCCTCGACCAGACGCGCGTGGAACCCGCGCCGCGGCTCGCCGTACGACGCACGCGCGCGCAGCTCGGGCAGCGGCGCCGCCGTCTTGGCGGCGGCAACTTCGGCGCGTTTGGACTCGAGAATCCGATCGAGGATCACGCCGCAGTCTCCGCGCCGGCGTGGCTCTCGCGCACGTAGACTTCGAGCAGGCCGAGCGCCAGACCCGCGCCCAGCACGTCGCGGGCCTTGTCGACGCCGGCGCCGAGCGACGGTGCCAGATCGGCGACATAGATCGCCGCGCCGGCGTTGAGCGCGACCGCGTCGGCGCGCGGTCCTTCGGCACCGCCGAGAACCTCGCGCAGCAGCCTCGCGTTCTCGGCGGCATCGCCGCCGCCGAGGTCTTCGATCTTGCAGCGAGTCATCCCGAAATCTTCCGGCTCGATCTCGTAGTGCAGCAGCTCTCCGTCGCGAAGCTCCACCACCGTGCTCTCGGCCACCGGCGTCAACTCGTCGCTGCCGTCGCCGCCGTGCACCACCATCACGTGCTCGCTGCCGAGCATGCGCAGAACCTCGGCCACCGGCGCCAGCCACTGCCGCGAGAACAGCCCCACCACCTGACGCGTGACCCCGGCCGGATTGCACAACGGCCCGGTCAGATTGAAGAGCGTGCGAAAACCGAGCTCGCGGCGCAGCGGCCCCACCCCGCGCAGCGCCGGGTGGTAGGACGGAGCGAACAGGAAGGCGAAGCCGCAGCGGTCCAGGCAGCGCACGGCCGCCTGCGGAGAGAGTTCGAGCTGGACGCCAAGCGCCTCCAGCACGTCGGCCGCACCGACCTTGCCCGAGGCCGCGCGGTTGCCGTGCTTGGCCACCTTGGCGCCGGCGGCCGCGGCGACGAAGGCCGCAGCGGTCGAAACGTTGAAGGTGGCCAGCCCGTCGCCGCCGGTCCCGCAGGTATCTATGAGGGTGGCCGGGTAGCTCACCCGCACGCAGCGCTCGCGCAGCACACCGACGGTCGCGACCAGCTCCTCGACCGTCTCACCCTTGGCGGCCAGCGCCGCCAGGAACGCGCCGGTCTGCGCCGCGGTGGCCTCGCCGTCGATCACGCCGGCAATCGCTGCCTCCATCTCAACCCTTGAAAGATTGAGGCCTTGCACCAGCCTGGCTAGAACTTCCTTCACTGCCGGGGCCTAGCCGCACTCGATTTCGGCGGCGCGCTCGAGGGCGGCCATCATCGCCGCAGCCTTGGCCTCGCACTCGGCCTGCTCGCGCATCGGAACCGAGTCGGCGACGATCCCGGCGCCGGCTTGGAGGTAGACCTTTCCGGCTTTGATCAAGACCGTTCGGATAGCGATGCAGGTGTCGAGATTACCAAGGAAATCGATGTAGCCGACAGCGCCGCCGTAAACCCCGCGGCGGGTCTTCTCCACCTCTTCTATGATCTGCATCGCGCGAACCTTCGGGGCACCGGTAAGGGTGCCGGCCGGGAAGGTGGCACGGAAGGCGTCGAAGCGGTCCTTGCCCTCGGCCAGGGTTCCCGAGACGTGCGAGACGATGTGATGGACGTGCGAGTAGCGCTCGACCATGAAGCGCTCATCGACGCTGACCGAGCCGGTCTCGGCCACTCGCCCGATGTCGTTGCGCCCGAGGTCGACCAGCATGATGTGCTCGGCCTGCTCCTTGGGGTCGGCCAGCATGCGGGCCACCAGCGCTTCGTCTTCCTGCGGAGTGGCGCCGCGCCGGATGGTCCCGGCGATGGGACGGACGGCGACCTTGCGTCCCTCCACTTTCACCATCACCTCCGGCGAGGCGCCGGCGACGATCTCCTCTGCGAGATCCAGATAGAACATGTACGGTGAGGGATTGATGGTGCGCAGCGCGCGGTAGATCGAAAACGGGTGCGTCCCCAGATCGGCGCTGAAGCGCTGCGAAGGAACGACCTGGAAGATGTCTCCGGCCTTGATGTACTCGAGGCAGCGCTCGACGCGATCGCAGTATTCGCTCGGGGTGAAGTTCGACGACGGCCGCTGCGGCGCAGCCGCGGGCGCAACCGGCAGCGGCGCGTCGGCCGCGCGCAGGCGCGCCACGGTGGCCTCGACCGAAGCGGCTGCACGCTGGTAGACCAGCGCCGGATCGTCGCCGGCAGCCAGCACCGCAAGGCTCACCACTTTCATCGTGTGCGTGACGTTGTCGAACAACACGAAGTTGTCGGCGATCACGCCGGCGATGTCGGCGACGCCGAGATCGTCGACGGTGTGTTCGGGAAGTCTCTCGATCGCGCGTACGACGTCGTAGGCGAGATAGCCGACGAAGCCGCCGGCGAAACGCGACAGGCCTTCCACGCGCGCCTGATGGAACGGTGCCAGCACGCGCCGCAGCGTATCGATCGCGTCCCCGCGCAATTCTTCACGCGAACCGTCGCGTCTGGTGACCACCGTGACGCCGCCGCTCGCACGCAGCGTCATCAACGGATCGGTGCCGAGCACGCTGTAGCGGCCCCAGCGGTCACCGCCTTCCACACTCTCGAGCAGAAAGCCCTGGCCGCCGTGGTGCAGCTTGAGGAAGGCCGACACCGGAGTGTCGAGGTCGGCGGCCACCTCACGGTAGACCGGAATCGTGTCGGCCTCGGCGGCGAGCCGGCGAAAGCCTTCGAGATCGGGAACCACGCTCATGATTGCTCTGTTACCGGGTCGATCGCTCGCCGCGTTGCCTGACTTGGCACGCGGCGGCAGCGGCGCGGACGCGCATTTTTCGCTCTACCTGCCTCAGATGCCAGCGCGCGGTCGCTCGGCACTCTGGCCCGCCCGCCGAGCCAACTGCCTATTCGGTGCTGACGAAGGCCTGTTCGAGTCCGAGCTCGCGCCGGCAGTGGTCGGCCATCGTTCTCGCTTCCCCGAAAACTCCGTAGCGCCCTACCCTTACCCGGTACCACGAAGTCTGTCCGTCGCTGACGCGTTTGATGTAGGCGCCGTAGCCGCGCGAGGCCAGTTTCTTCACCAGTGCCTCGGCGTCGCCCTGCTTGCGGGTGGCCAGCACCTGCACGGTATAGCCGCCGGCTCCGGCCTTGCGGTCTTCTTCAGGCTTGGCGGCCTCGGCGGCTTTCGCCTGCGCCGCCTTGTCGGCCGCGGCCTTGGCCGCGGCAGCTTTGGCGTCGGCGGCCTTGGCGTCTTTGCCGTCGGCCTTCGCATCCGCGGCGCCGGCGGCGGCGTCCGGCTTGGCCTCACCAGCCGGCGCCACGCCGCGCGCGTCGCCGGTCTTGTCGTCTTCCTTGGCTTCCGTCTTGGCCTCGGCGGCACCTGATGGCGGTTTGCCGTCTGACTTGGCCCGCGCGCCGCCCTTGGGCACGTCCGCCCCCGCACTACCTGTCTCGGTGGACGAACCCTCGGGACCGGCGGCGGCGGGACGCGAATACTTGGAAAAATCTCCGACCGGGATGCGCGCAACCCGTTCGTCGCGCGGGACGTGCGCCGCCGCGTTCTTCTTGCCGACGTAGAAGCCCAGGAAGAACACGCACGAAGCCGTGACGAGAAAGCTCACGGCCAGCAGGGTCATTTCGACCCCGGTGAACTGTAACTGCCGCCTGCCTCGCCTCGTCTCCATGCCGCCTCGACCCACTTCCGCCCCATCGCCC
This sequence comes from Deltaproteobacteria bacterium, assembly GCA_016218925.1. Classification (GTDB taxonomy): domain Bacteria; phylum Desulfobacterota; class Binatia; order UBA1149; family CAITLU01; genus CAITLU01. Next base: position 21,364 of record JACRCR010000101.1, read on the forward strand.
CTTTACGAGTGTGCTCTCACGGCAGCGCCGCAAAGCCACATGCTAGCATCCCGCGCCCGCCAGTGCCGCTACCGCGGCCCCGTCGAAAAAAAGAAACGCCCTGTTGCAGCGCAGTCGTGCAAAGCGCCGGTTCCAGCAACCCGCCGGGAAAGTCGGCTGGCCGCGTTACATCCTTTCCGGGGCGCCTACGCCGACCAGCGCGAGTGCGCGACCGATCACCTGACCGACAGCTCTGACGAGGAGCAGCCGCGCCCCAGTCAGCGCGACGTCGTCGCTGACGCAGCGGTGCTTGGCGTAGAAACGATGGAACTCGCCGGCGACCTTCTGTGCGTAGACCACCACCCTGTGAGGCTCGAGAGACTCGGCCGTGCCTTCGACGATCTCGGGAAACTCGGCCAGCAGCCGAATCAGCGCAAGTTCGTCGGGATGCCGCAGAGCCGCTACCGCCTCGGCCGAGGCGACCGGAGCCTCGATGCCCTTCTCCGCCGCCTGACGGAAGATCCCGGCTATGCGAGTGTAGGCGTACTGGATGTAGAAGACGGGATTTTCGGCCGTCTGGCGCCGCGCCAGCTCCAGATCGAAGTCCAGGTGCGCGTCCGACTTGCGCGACAGGAAGAAGAAGCGCGCCAGATCGCAACCGACTTCGTCGAGAACATCGCGCAGCGTGATGAACTCGCCGGTGCGCTTGCCCATGCGTACCGGCACACCGTCGCGCGACAGGCTCACCATCTGTACCAGCACGACGCGCAGCCGCGCCGGGTCCATCCCCAGCGCGCTCAGCGATGCGCGCATGCGGCCGATGTAGCCGTGGTGGTCGGCACCCCACACGTCGATGATGCGGTCGTACCCTGCCAGCAGTTTCTCGCGGTGGTAGCAGATGTCGCTGGCGAAATAGGTCAGGCCGCCGTCGCTCTTTACGACCGGCCGATCCTTGTCGTCGCCGAACGCGCTGCTGCGCATGAAGCGCGCGCCGTCGCTGGTGTAGAGGTGGCCGTTGCGATCGAGCTCGTCGAGGGCAGCCTGGACGCGGCCGCTGCTCTGCAGGTCGCGTTCGCTGGTGAAGCGATCGAAGCGCACGCCGAACGCCGCGAGATCGGCGCGGATGAGATCGAGCATCTTGTCGGCCGCCTCGCGCCCGAGGTCGTCCACGGCGCGGGTGCGGTCGGCGTCGACCCAGCGCCTGCCGTGCTGGTCGAGCGCCTCGCGCGCGAGGTCGAAGACATACTCGGCCGGGTAGCCGTTCTCGGGAAACGGCTCGTCGATGCCGCACATCACCAGGTAGCGCGCCAGCACCGACGCGCCCAGCGTCTCTATCTGGCCGCCGGCATCGTTGATGTAGTACTCACGATCGACGGCGTATCCGGCCGCTTCCAGCACGCGTGCGATCGCGTCGCCGGTGGCCGCGCCGCGGCCGTGGCCGATGTGCAGCGGACCGGTGGGGTTTGCGGAGCAGAACTCGACCTGGATGCGCTTGCCGGCGCCGACGCGGCTAGTGCCGTAGTCGTTGCCGGCGCCGAGAATCTCGAGCAGCCTCTCGCGCCACGCTCCGGGCGCGAACGTCAGGTTGAGGAAGCCGCCGCCGGCGACCTCCACCTTCTCCAGACGCCCGCCGGCGTCTCCGAGTCTGCGCTGCAGCAGTGCGGCGATGGCCGCGGGGGCCTTGCGCTCGATGCGTGCCAGCGTCATCGCCAGATTGCTGGCGAGATCGCCGTGGCCTTGCTCGCGCGGCACCTCGACGACGAACGCCGGGACTTCGCTGCCCGAGAGCTCTCCGCTCTCGCGAGCGCCGGCCAGCGCTTCCAGCAGCAGGCCTCGCAGGCGGCTCTTCACAACCCGACTGTTTCCTAGGACGCGGCCTTCTCGGGAGTCGCCGGCGCAGCCCGTTCGGTGAGCTCGATGATCGACATCGGCGCCGCATCGCCGTGGCGCTGCGCCACCTTGATGATCCTGGTGTAGCCACCGGGACGGTTGGCAAAACGCGGAGCGACTTCGGCGAAGAGCTTGGAGACCGCTTCGTCGGTACGCACGTACGCGCGCGCGCGACGTCGCGCCGCGACGGTCTGCTTCTTGCCGAGCGTGATCATCCGATCGACCCAGCGACGCAGTTCCTTGGCCTTCGCATCGGTGGTCTGGATGCGTTCGTGCATGATGAGCGACGTCACCATGTTGCGCAGCATCGCCTTACGGTGCGACGAAGAGCGGCTGAGTTTGCGTCCCGCGTTGAGGTGTCTCATGGCCTAGTACCTGTTGTCTTGTTCGAGTCGCATGCGATCGAGCGTCTCGCGATCCGGGAAATTCGGGATGCGCATGCCGAGCGAGAGGCCCATCTCGGTGAGGATCTCTTTGATCTCGAGCAGCGACTTGCGGCCGAAGTTCTTGGTCTTGAGCATCTCCTGCTCGCTGCGCTGCACCAACTCTCCGACGTACTTGATGTCGGCGTTCTGCAGGCAGTTGGCCGAGCGCACCGACAGGTCGAGTTCGTCGACGCAGCGTGTGAGGTGCTCGTTGATCTGCTCCATCGCAGGCTCGGCCTTGGTCTCCTCGGCCTCGAGCGCCTCGGCGTCGAAGTTCACGAACACCTGGAGCTGGTCCTGCAGGATGCGGGCGGCCACGGCCAGAGCGTCGTCGGGGCGCACGCTGCCGTCGGTGAAGATCTCGAAGGTCAGCTTGTCGTAGTCGGTGCGCTGACCGACGCGGGCGCTGCTCACCACGAAGTTCACCTTGCGGATCGGCGAGAACACCGCGTCCAGCGTGATGGTCCCCACCGGTGCGTCTTCCTCGCGGTTGCGGTCGGCGGTCACATAGCCGCTACCGCGCTTGGCGGTGAGCGTCATGTGAATCGCGCCGTCCGGACCCAGGGTGACGATGTGCTGGTCGGGGTTGAGTACCTCGACGTGCGGTCCGAAGTCGATGTCACCCGCCCTCAGTTCGCGCGGTCCCTTGGCTTGCAGCACACCTTCGTGGCGCTGCCCTTCGTGGATGCGCAGGCGCACTTCCTTCAGGTTCAGCACGATGTCGGTGACGTCCTCGGTCACCCCGTCGATCGTCGAGAACTCGTGCAGCACGCCGTCGATCCGGACGGCGCTGATGGCGGCACCTTTGAGCGACGACAGAAGGATGCGGCGCAGGGAATTGCCGATCGTCGTTCCGAAACCGCGCTCGAACGGGTCGAGTTCCAGACGGCCGTACGTGTCGCTGAGCTCGCGAATCTCGAGCTTGGGGCGGATCAAATCCTTCCAATTGTCCAACATAACAGTGAATGCCTCCGTCACTTGCCGTCGAGTCCCGTCGCCTGTCTCACTTGGAGTAGAGTTCGACGACCAGACGCTCGTTGATCGGCATCGTCAGCTCGCTGCGGAGCGGAAGCCGCTTGACCTTTCCGGAAAACGCCGCGCCGTCCAGCTCGAGCCACTCGGGCACGCCGCGCCGCTGCGAGATTTCGACCGCACGCTTGAACACTTCCTTGGTGCGGCTGCTCTCGCGCACGGTGATCTCGTCTCCCGGCCTGACCAGATACGAGGGGATGTCCACCCGCTGTCCGTTTACGGCGAAGTGCCGGTGACGGATCAGCTGGCGGGCCTCCGAACGCGACGTGGCCATGCCGAGGCGGTACACCATGTTGTCGAGACGCCGTTCGAGGAACGCGAGCAATGCCTCGCCGGTGATGTCCTTGGAATTCTCGGCCATCTCGAAGTAGCGCCGGAACTGGTTCTCGAGCAATCCGTACATGCGCCGCAGGCGCTGCTTCTCGCGTAGCTGCACCGCATACTCGGAGACCTTGCGCCGGCGTCCTTGTCCGTGCTGCCCGGGCGGATAGTTGCGCCGCTCGATCGCGCACTTGTCGGTGTAGCAGCGCTCTCCCTTGAGGAAGAGCTTGACGCCTTCGCGGCGACACAGTCTGCAAACGGGATCGGTATAACGTGCCATGCTTCCTCTCTATCTTCGTGGCCGCCGCGCCGGTGCCGTCCCCGCGAGACTCTCGCGGGCCGGGCCGGACGCGCCGCGGCTCTTCAGACGCGTCTCTTCTTGGGCGGCCGGCACCCGTTGTGCGGAATCGGCGTCACGTCCTTGATCGTTATGACCTGAAGTCCGGCCGCGCCCAGCGCGCGGACGGCGGACTCGCGTCCGGCTCCGGGTCCCTTGATGAGCACGGTCACCGAACGCATCCCGGCATCTACCGCGATGCGACCTGCGCGCTCGCCGGCCTGCTGAGCCGCGAATGGCGTGCCCTTGCGCGATCCCTTGAAGCCGGCCTGGCCTGCGCTCGCCCACGACACCACGTTCCCCAGCGGATCCGTCAGCGTCACCATCGTGTTGTTGAAACTGGCGTGAATGTGCGCGACGCCCTCGGGCGGAACGCGCCGGGCTTTCTTGCGCCGGGTCGCTGCAGCAGCGGTCTGTCTAGTCGCCATCGAATCGATCTCCCTTTTCCATCACTGCCCCGACCTACTTCTTGGTGGCCTTCTTCTTGCCTGCGATCGCAACCCGTGGGCCCTTGCGGGTACGCGCGTTGGTGTGGGTTCGCTGGCCCCGTACGGGAAGCCCCTTGCGATGGCGCAGACCGCGGTAACAACCGAGGTCCATCAACCGTTTGATACTCATCGCGACTTCGCGCCTGAGGTCGCCTTCGACCTTGAAGCCCTGGTCGATGACGCCACGTAGTGCGTTGATCTCGGCATCGCTGAGCTCGTCGCTCTTCTTGCCGGGATCCACGTGCGCGGACGCCAGAATTTTCAGTGCGCTGCTGCGTCCGATGCCGTAGATGTAAGTGATCGCGATTTCCATGCGCTTGTTGCGCGGAAGATCGACTCCTGCAATTCGGGCCATTACCGTGCCTCTCCTGCTCTCTAGCCTTGATCCGTGGTCTCGACTGCCGCCGACCCGGCTCTAGCCTTGGCGCTGCTTGTGCCGCGGGTTCTTGCACACCACGCGCACCTTGTTCTGGCGCTTGACCACCTTGCAATCGCGACACATGCGCTTGACCGATGCCCTGACTTTCATGACGTCCTCGCCTCAAACCCTGGTCAAAATCTCGGGGCCTTTCTTCGTGATGGCCACCGTGTGCTCGAAATGTGCCGACCGCCGTCCGTCGCTCGTGCGCGCAGTCCAGCCGTCTGCGTCCACTCGTACCTGCGCCGTTCCCGCGTTGACCATCGGCTCGATCGCCAGCACCATGCCGACCGCGAGCGTTCTGCCGCGGCCGCGCTTGCCGAAGTTCGGTACCTGCGGGTCTTCGTGAAGAGCGCGCCCGATGCCGTGGCCGACGAAGTCGCGGACCACCGAGAATCCGGCCGCCTCGACCGCGTCCTGAACGGCCGCACCGACGTCGCCCAGGCGCTCGCCCTCGCGGGCGCGGTCGATCCCTTCGTACATGCTGCGCTCGGTGACTTCGAGCAGGCGGCGCGACTCGTCGTCGAGGTCCCCTCCCACAGTCACCGTAACGGCGGCATCGGCGAAGAACCCGTCCACCTCAACGCCGAAGTCGAGACCCACGATGTCGCCTTCGTGCAGTTCCTTGCGATCCGAGGGTATCCCGTGGACGATCTCGTCGTTGACCGACGCGCACAGCACCGCCGGGAAAACCGCCTCGCCGACCCGGTAGTTCTTGAACGCCGAGCGGGCACCGAGCCTGGCGATCAGGCGCTCGGCCTCGCGGTCGAGTTCGGCGGTGGTCACGCCCGGACGCACCTTGGCACGCAGCGCCGAGAGGATCTCCCCCGTGATGCGCGCCGGGCGCCGCATGCGCTCGATCTCGGCCTCGGTCTTCAGCTCAATCATTGCGACCATCGAGAGCCGCGAGGACTCCCTTCGAAACTTCCGCCGGGGCGGCCTCGCCGTCTACACGGCGCAGCAGGCCCATCTGGGCATAGAAATCCATCAGAGGCTCGGTGCGCTGCCGGTACACCTCGAGCCGCTCGCGTATGGTGGCTTCGCGGTCGTCGTCGCGGGTGTACAACTCGGCGCCACACGCGTCACAGCGCCCTTCGATCTTCGGCGGGTTCCACCTCACGTGGTAGAGCCGGCCGCAACCCTTGCAAGTGCGGCGCCCGCCCAGCCGAGCGACCAGGGCCGGCTCAGACACCTCGATCGCGACGACGCGATCGAGCCCGTCACCGACCAAACCCTTGGCGAGTTTCTCGGCCTGCTCGCGGTTGCGCGGGAACCCGTCGAGCAGAAAACCGGCCTCGCAGTCCTGCTGCGCCACCCGGTCCTTTATCAGTCCGATCACCAGTTCGTCAGGCACCAGCTGGCCGCGTTCCATGTACTCGTTGGCCGCCAGTCCGAGTTCGCTTCCCGACCGCGCCGCCTGTCGCAGAAGGTCGCCGGAAGAGATGTGAGGAATCGCGAGCTGCTTGCAGACGATCTCTCCCTGTGTGCCCTTCCCGCAACCCGGCGGTCCCAATAGCGCAACCCGCATGCGCCTACCTTCTCCCCCGGAGTTTCCCCTTCTTCAGGAACCCTTCGTAGCTGCGCTGGATCAGGTGTGCCTGCATCTGCGCAACCGTGTCGATGGCTACACCGACGACGATCAACAGCGCGGTCCCGCCGAAGAAGAACGGGACGTTGAACTGCGCGATGAGGATGGTGGGCAGCACGCAGATGGCCGCCACGTAGACCGCACCGCCGAGGGTGAGCCGCGTCAGGATGTGGTCGAGATAATCGGCGGTGCGCTTGCCCGGCCTGATCCCGGGTACGAAGCCGCCGGCCTTCTGCAGGTTCTCGGCGACGTTGTTCGGATCGAAGGTGACCGCCGTGTAGAAGTACGCGAAGAAGATGATCGCCGCGATGTAGACGAGGTTGTAGACCAGTCCGCCCGGAGCCAGCATGCCGGCCACCTGCTGGAAGGCCGGCACCTGGATGAACTGGGCGATCGTGCTCGGGAAGATCAACAGCGACGACGCGAAGATCGGCGGGATCACGCCTGCCATGTTGATCTTCAGCGGCAGGTGCGTGGCCTGGGCGCTCATCAAGCGTCGCCCCACCACCCGCTTGGCGTACTGCACCGGGATGCGGCGCTGGCCCCTCTCCACGAAGATGATCGCCCCGACGGTCGCTACCATCACCACCGAAAGCAGCGCCAGCACGAGCACGCCCAACTCGCCCTGACGGACGAACTCGACCACGGTCGTGACCGCCGACGGGATGCTCGAGACGATGCCCGAGAAGATGATGAGGCTGATGCCGTTACCGATGCCACGCTCGGTGATCTGCTCGCCGAGCCACATGATGAACACGGTCCCCGACGACAGCGTGATCATCGTCATCAGGCGGAACGACCAGCCCCCGTCGTAGACGATGGAGCCGCCGCCGGGAGCCTGAATCTGCTCCAGGCCGAGCGAGATGAAGAAGCCCTGGATCAGTGCCAAGGCCACTGTACCGTAGCGCGTGTACTGCGTGATGCGGCGGCGTCCCTGCTCGCCTTCCTTGGAGAGGCGCTCCAGATACGGGACCACCATCGTCATCAACTGCAAAATAATCGACGCCGAGATGTACGGCATGATTCCGAGCGCGAAGATCGAGAACCGCTCGAGCGCACCGCCCGAAAACAGGTTGACCATCCCGAAGACGGTGCCGGAGGCCTGGCGGAAGTACTCGCTCAGAGCGTCGCCGTCGATGCCCGGAGTCGGCACCGCAACGCCGAGGCGGTACACCGCCAGCATCACCAGCGTGAACCCGATGCGCCGCCTCAGTTCCGGCACGCGCGGAAGGTTCTGGAAACCCGCGACCACTTACGCCTCTCCGCCTTCGGCGGCCTCCCCGAGAACCTCGGCGCGACCGCCGGCCTTCTCGATGGCTTCACGGGCAGACTTCGAATACGCGTCGACCCGCACGATCAGTCCGTGTTCGAGCTTGCCGCGCCCCAGGATCTTGATCGGCAGCGCCCGATTGGCCAGCCCGTGCTCGCGCAGGGTCTCGGGATCGACGACCTCTCCGGCTTCGAAACGCTCGGCAAGCACGCCGAGGTTGACGACCTGGAACTCCACCCGGCTCGGATTGGTGAACCCGAACTTGGGAAGTCGCCGTGCCAGGGGCATCTGGCCGCCTTCGAAACCCGGCGCGTTGGTTCCGCCCGAACGTGCCAGGGCGCCCTTGTGGCCCTTGCCCGAGGTCTTGCCGAGACCGGAACCGGGGCCGCGTCCCAGACGCTTGCGCGGCTGGCGAGAGCCGGGAGTGGGCTTCATCGAATCGAGTTGCATCGTACTTCTAGCCTTCCACCTTCACGAGGTGACTCACTTTGCCGATCATGCCTCGCACCGGCGCGCTCGAGCGCAGCACGACCGTGCGACCGCGGCGCATCAGACCGAGTCCTTTGAGCGTGGCTCGCTGCCTCTGGGTGCAGCCGTGGTAGCTGCTGACCAACGTCACCTTGACCATGTTTTCCGAAGCCGACACCGGTAGTTCTCCTGCGAAGCGCGTGCGCTTCAGTGCATGATCTCGCGCAGCTCTTTGCCACGCCGCACCGCGATGGTGGCGGGATGATCGAGCTGCGCCAGCGCGGCCATCGTCGCTTTGACCATGTTGTGAGGGTTGTGCGAGCCCAGACACTTGGTGAGCACGTTCTGGATCCCGGCCATTTCCACCACCGCGCGGATGCCGCCGCCGGCAATCACTCCGGTACCGGCGCCTGCAGGCCGCAAGAACACTCGCCCCGCGCCGAAGTCGCCTTCGACCTGGTACGGGATCGTGCCGGAATTCAGCGGAACGCTCACCATTCCCTTGCGCGCACGCTCGACGGCCTTGCGGATGGCCTCGGGTACTTCCTTGGCCTTGCCGACGCCGTAACCTACGCGTCCCGCGCCGTCGCCGACCACGACCAGCGCGCTGAAGCTGAACCGCCGGCCACCCTTGACGACCTTGGCCACGCGGTTGATGTGAACGACTCGCTCCTTGAGATCACTCTCCGGAGCTTGACCATGCTGTGAATCACGTCGCGCCAATGCAGCAGTCTCCTTCGCCTCGGCTCAGAATACGAGGCCCGCTTCGCGGGCCGCCTCGGCGACCGCCCGCACGCGGCCGTGGTACTTGTAACCGGCGCGGTCGAACACGACCTGACCGATGGAAAGTTGTTTACAACGCTCGGCAATTTCCTTGCCGAGATTCTGTGCCGCCTGCATGTTGCCGCTGGCCGCAGCGGCGCCGAGAGTCGACGCGGCCGCGAGCGTGCGCCCGCTCTGGTCCGAGATCACCTGGACGTAGAGATATCGGTTGGACCTGAAAACGGCCATGCGCGGACGCGAGTCGGTCCCGATGACCTTCTGGCGAACACGCGCGTGCCTGCTCGTGCGGCCTGTCCTTCGTTCGTGTGAAGTTCCCATCTATGCTTGCCCGTCTATCTCTGTTCTTCTTTGCGCTGTTCTTTCTTGCGCTGTTCGCACTGGCCTGCCCAGGCGGTGCTCAGGCGGCTCCAGCCTTGCCAGCCTTGCGCCGAACAGTCTCGTTGCCGTAGCGAACGCCCTTGCCCTTGTACGGCTCCGGTGGCCTCAGCTTGCGGATGCCGGCCGCGACCTCACCGAGGATCTGACGATCGGAGGCCGTCAGCGTGATCGACGTCTGCTTCTCCACGGAGGCTTTCACGCCGGCAGGAAGCTGATAGACGATCGGGTGCGAGTAGCCGAGCGTCAGCAGCACGTCGCTGCCGCGCACGTCGGCACGGTAGCCGACCCCGGTAATCTCCAGCGTGCGCGTGAACCCTTTGGCTGCGCCCGCCATCGCGTTGGCGACCATGCGCCGCACCAGGCCCTGCCTGGAGCGTTCGTGCGCGCTTTCGCCGGTACGGGTGACCAACACCTCGCCAGGGCTCAGCTTGACGGGCGCCGCCGGATCCATCGTCACCTGCAACAGGCCCGCCGGTCCTTTGGCAGTCAACTTCCCGTCGGCGACCGTGACGGTCACGCCCTGGGGAACTTTCAGCGGAACTTTTCCGAGTCGCGACACGTTACCAGACCTCGCAGATCACTTCGCCGCCGACCTTGCGGCGGCGCGCTTCGCGGTCGGGCATCAGCCCGAGCGGAGTGCTCAAAACACTCACTCCGAGACCGCCGCGCACCCGCGGCGCCTTCTCCGCCGAACTGTAACGGCGCAGCCCCGGACGGCTCACGCGGCGCACGCCGGTGATCGCCGGCTGCCCCGAATCACTGTAACGCAGGAATATCGTGAGGGCCTTGGAAGCCCCCTCGCCTGCGACCTGAAAATCACGCAGATAGCCTTCGTCGCGCAGCACCCCGGTGACGCTCTCCTTGAGCTTCGACCACGGCACGTCGACGTGATCGCGGCGCGCGTGGCACCCGTTGCGAATGCGCGTCAGCAGATCGGCGATTGGATCGGTCATCATGGAAAGCCCCTCCTACCAACTCGCCTTGACGATGCCGGGTATGACGCCCTCGAGGGCCAGCTTGCGAAGACAGATGCGACACAGCTTGAAGCGCCGGTAGACGCTGCGCGGCCTTCCGCACTGCAGACAGCGCGTATAGGCGCGCGAGCGAAACTTCGGTTTGCGCTGCGACTTGACGATGAGACTGGTCTTGGCCACGTGCCTCTTACCCCTGCGAAGCCGCCGCGGGCTGACGGAACGGCATACCGAGTGCCGTGAGAAGCGCACGACCGTGAGTGTCGGTCCGCGCCGTCGTCACGATGGTCACCGTCAGTCCGTGGATCTTGTCGACCTTGTCGAGGTCGATCTCCGGAAAAATAACTTGTTCGCGCAGCCCGAGGCTGTAATTGCCGCGGCCGTCGAATCCCTTGGCCGGGAGCCCGCGGAAATCGCGTACCCGCGGCAGCGAAACCGAGATGAGGCGCTCGAGGAACTCGTACATGCGCTCTCGTCGCAGCGTCACCGCGACGCCGATCGGGAGGCCTTCGCGCAGTTTGAAGTTCGAAATCGCCTTGCGCGCGCGCGTCACGACCGGACGCTGGCCGGTGATCTTCGCGAGTTCCTCGACCGTGCTATCGATGAGTTTCGGGTTCTGAACCGCGTCGCCCATCCCGACGTTGATCACGACCTTGGTCAGACGCGGCACTGCCATCACCGAAGTGAGGCCGAACTGCTTCTGCAAGTCCGAGCGGATCTCGGTCTCGTAGCGCCGCTGAAGCGTCGGTTTCTCCGTAGCCATCTTGCTGAACCTACCTTCCTGAGCCTTGCCCTGCTGTCTTCGTTGCCGTCACGCGCCGCTTGCCGACCGCTCAGCGCGCGTCGACCACTTCGCCGCTGACGCGCGCAACTCGTACGTGGCGACCATCGTCGAGAGCCTTGCGGCCGACCCGGGTCGGCTTGTTGGTGCTCGGACACAGGAGCATTACGTTCGAAACGTGGATCGGAGTCTCTTTCTCCAGAATTCCGCCGGGATTCTGGCCCTGCGGCTTGCGGTGACGCTTGACGATCGCGATGCGCTCGACGATGACCTTGTCGTCCTCGTGAAGAACGCGCACGACCTTCCCGGTCTTGCCCTTGTCGCGTCCCGCGATGACGATCACGGTGTCGCCCTTCTTGATGTTCGGCTTCGCCATGGCGCTTACAGGACCTCCGGGGCGAGCGAGATGATCTTCATGAACTTCTTGGCACGCAGTTCGCGCGCCACCGGTCCGAAGATGCGCGTCCCGACCGGCTCGCCCTGGTTGTCGAGGACCACGGCCGAGTTGGTGTCGAAACGAATGTACGAACCGTCGGCGCGACGCGTTTCCTTCTTGGTGCGCACGATGACCGCCTTGACGACGTCGCCGCGCGAGACCTTGCCGCCCGCGTTCGCTTCCTTGACGCTGCCGACGATCACGTCACCGATGCGCGCATAGCGGCGCTTGGTGCCGCCGAGCACGCGAATGCACAGAATCCGGCGCGCGCCCGAATTGTCCGCTACATCGACGACGGATTCCTGGATGATCATCCTGATACTCCTACAGGATCGACGATCTCGACCGTCTTGATCGCCTTCTCGACGATGCTGCGCAGTCGCCAGCGCTTGTGACGGCTGAGCGGACGCGCCTCGGCGATGATCACGCGATCGCCCGGCTCACACTCGTTGCGCTCGTCGTGGACCATGTACTTCTCGTTGCGCACGAGGGTCTTGTGGTACTTGGTGTGGCGCACGCGACGCGCCACGGAGACCACCGCCGTCTTGTCCATCTTGTTGCTGACGACGATCCCTTCGCGGATCTTGATGCTCGGCCGCTTCTCGGCTGCGCCCTCGCTCATCCCTTTGCTCCTTGGTCGGCGCGAGCGCGCTCGTTCCGCACGGTCAACACGCGCGCCAGATCGTGACGGGCGTCCACCAGCTCGGTGGGCTTGTCGAGGCGGCGTGCGTTGCGCTTCAGCGTCAGTCTCACGACCCGCTCGCGCAGCTCTGTCTCTTTCTTGGCCAGCTCGGCCGGTGCAAGCTTGCGAACCTCGCTAGGCTGCATGGTGAATGTCTCCTCTCATGCAGAAGCGCGTCGAGATCGGCAGCTTGTGCGCCGCCAGCCGCATGGCCTGCTTGGCCAGATCGGGTTCGACGCCCTCCATCTCGAACAGGATGCGCCCGGGTTGCACCGGACAGACCCACGCTTCGGGAGCGCCCTTGCCTTTGCCCATGCGAACCTCGGCGGGTTTCTTGGAAATCGGCAGGTCCGGGAAAATGCGGATCCAGACGCGTCCGCCGCGCTTGACGTGGCGGGTGATCGCGATACGCGCGGCTTCGATCTGGCGTGCCGTCAGACGTCCCCAGTCGGTAGCCATCAAGCCGTAGTCGCCGAACGACAGCGTGTTGCCGGTGTGGGCAAGCCCGCGCTCGCGTCCCTTCATCTTCTGGGACTTTCTGAATTTGGTCTTCTTGGGCTGTAGCATCTTACGTTACATTCCGGCGCCGGCCTTGCGCTCTTCCTGAAGCTTCGCCACGCCCTCTCCCTTGTAGACCCACACCTTGACGCCGATCACCCCGAAGGTCGTACGTCCTTCGGCCAGGCCGTACTGCACTTCGGCTCGCAGAGTGTGCAGGGGAACGCGGCCCTCGCGGTACCATTCCGTGCGGGCGATCTCGTGACCGCCCAGACGACCTCCGCACTGGACGCGGATTCCCTGAGCGCCCATCCGCATCGCGCGCGAAACGGATTCTTTCATCGCGCGGCGGAACATCACGCGGCGTTCGAGCTGCAGCGCGATGTTCTCGGCGACCAGCGTCGCATCGAGGTCGGGGCGGCGGATCTCGTGGATCTCGACGAAGCTGTCCTTGCCCGCCAGACGCACGATGTCCTGCTTGAGCTTGTCGATCTCGGCGCCCTTCTTTCCGATGACGATGCCGGGACGCGCGGTGTGGATGTGCACCCGTACGTTCTTGGCGGCACGTTCGATCTCGATGCGTGCCACGCCCGCGTGCGAGAGCCGCTTCTTGAGGAACTTGCGGATGGCCAGGTCCTGTTGGAGCAGGTCGGCGTAGTTGCGGCCGGCGAACCAGCGCGCATCCCACGACTCACTGACGCCCAGGCGGAAGCCCTTCGGATGTGTCTTCTGTCCCACTGTTGCTTCCCTGTCCGGCCTAGTTCGTCCCGCGTGCATCGAGCACGACGGTGATGTGGCTGGTACGTTTGCGGATGGCGGTCGCGCGTCCCTGGGCGCGCGGCTTGAAACGACCGGCGACCGGACCCGGGTCCACCATGATCGTCTTCACGTAGAGCGAGTCGACATCGACGTTCTCCGCGCTCTCGGCGTTGGCGACCGCGGATCGCAGCGTCTTGGCGACGATGCCGGCCGCCTTCTTGGTCGTGAAGTCGAGCACCGCCAACGCGTCTTCGACGCCACGCCCGCGCACCATGTCGGCCACCAGCCGGCATTTCTGCGGAGTGATCTGCACGTAACGAGAAATCGCCTTCGTCTCCATGACGTCCGCCTACTTCTTCTTCACTTCGGTCTTGCGCGAGCCCGAGTGCGCCTGGAAGGTGCGCGTCGGCGCGAACTCACCCAGCTTGTGACCGACCATGTTCTCGGTCATGTAGATCGGCAGAAACCTGCGACCATTGTGCACCGAGAGGGTGTACCCGATCATCTCGGGAACCACTGTCGAGCGACGAGACCACGTCTTGATCGGACGGCGGTCCTCCACGCTTTGCGCCATGACCTTCTTGATCAGGTGGGCGTCCACGAAGGGGCCCTTCTTGATTGACCTCGGCAAGTGACGTCCTCCGTTGCTCTACTTCTTCTTCCGTCGCGCCACGATGTACTTATCGGTGCGCGGGTTGCTGCGCGTACGCGCGCCCTTGGTCGGTTTTCCCCACGGGGTCTGCGGGTGGTTGCCCTTGGCACGCCCCTCGCCGCCGCCGTGCGGGTGATCGACCGGATTCATCGCGATGCCTCGTGTCTGCGGACGCACGCCCTTCCAGCGCGAACGCCCGGCCTTGCCGATCGAAACCTTCTCGTGCTGGGGATTGCCGACCTGACCGACCGTGGCCCGGCAATCCTTGCGCACGTTGCGCAGTTCGCCCGAAGGCAGTCGCAGCAGCGCGAACTCTCCCTCTTTGGCCACCAACTGCGCACCGCATCCGGCGCTGCGGGCGATCTTGCCGCCCGCGCCGGGCTTGAGCTCGATAGCGTGTACGGTCGTGCCGACCGGGATGCGCTCGAGCGGGAGCGTGTTGCCCGGCTTGATGTCGGATTCGGGCCCGGAAGTGATGGCGTCGCCGACCTTGGATCCCTGCGGAGCCACGATGTAGCGCTTCTCTCCGTCGGCGTACACCAGCAGCGCGATCCGCGCCGAACGGTTCGGATCGTACTCGATCGAATCCACACGGCCCGGGATTGCGTCCTTGGTGCGCCGGAAATCGATCAGCCGGTAGCGGCGCTTGTGACCGCCGCCGCGGTGGCGCGAGGTGATGCGACCGTTGGTATTGCGACCGCCGCTCTTCTTGATCGGCTCGACCAGCGACTTCTCGGGTGCGCTGCGCGTCACCTCGTCGAAGTCGAGGCCGGTCTGAAAGCGCCGACCGGGCGAGGTCGGCTTGAAGGTTCTTAGTCCCACCGTCCTGGCTCCCTAGATCTTCTCGAGCAGGTCGGCCGCCTGCCCTGTGGCCAACGTCACGTAGGCCTTCTTCCACTTCGGCTTGGTACCGAGAACCCGACCGACGCGCTTGCTCTTTCCCATGTAGTTGATCGTCCGGACCGCCGAGACCTTGACGCCGAACAGCTTCTCGACCGCGACCCGGATCTGATCCTTGTTGGCACGCGGGTCGACCTTGAAGACCACCTGGCCGGACTCCGCTACCAGCGTGCCCTTCTCGGTGATGAGCGGGGCCTTGAGCACTTCGATTACGGCACTCATCGCGACAAACGCTCCTCGATCGCCGCCAGGGCGTCCTTGGTGACCAGCAGGTTCTTGTGCCGCAAAATGTCGTAGACGTTCAGCCCCTCGACCGACTGAACCAGCACGTGCGGCAGGTTGCGGCCCGCCAGCTCGACGCTGCGGTCGCGCTCCGTCGTCACCACCAGCACGCTCGCGCGCACGCCGAGGGTCTCGAGGATCCCGGCCATCAGCTTGGTCTTGGGTTTATCGAGCACCAGCGAATCGACGACCTTGAGCTGACCATCGCGCGCCTTCTGCGCCAGCGCACTGGATAGAGCGCCGCGACGCGACGAACGCGGCAGGCGGTAGTCGTAGTCGCGAGGCTGAGGGCCGAAGACCACGGCGCCGCCGCGCCATACCGGCGAACGGTTCGAACCCGAGCGGGCGCGACCCGTGCCCTTCTGCTTCCATGGCTTCTTGCCTCCGCCGCGGACGAAGGCGCGCGTCTTGGTCGACGCCGTGCCGCTGCGCCGCGAGGCGAGCTGGGCGAGCACCTGATCGAAGAGCAGGCTGTCGTTGACCCGGGTCTCGAAGAGCGCCGGCAGGGTCACGCGACCGACCTCTTGATTGGTGCGATTGACGATTGCGGTTTCCATCGCCTACCTCACGCGCCTTGCGCGGCGACGCGCCGCACTGTCTTTCGCTTGACCGACGGGCGGACCATGACCTGGTCGCCGGTCGCGCCGGGTACCGCGCCCCGAATGAGGATCAGATTCTCCTCGGGACGCACTTCGACGACCGCGAGGTTCTGAGTGGTGCGACGCACCTGACCCATCTGGCCGTCCATGCGTTTGCCCTTGAAAATACGTCCCGGATACGAGCGGCAACCCACCGACCCGGGTCCGCGGAACGATTCGTGGGTACCGTGTGTGGCCTTGTGGCCGCTGAAGTGGTGGCGCTTCATCACGCCTTGAAATCCCTTTCCCTTGCTGGTGCCGGTGACGTCGACGGAGTCGCCGGCCTGGAACAGCGAGTCGAGCTTCACATCCTGGCCGACCTGATACTCGCCCGCAGCGTCCAGACGAAACTCGATCAACTTCGCGAAGTCCGCGCGGCCGGCCTTGGCCATGTGCCCGCGAACCGCCTTCGTCAGGTTCTTCTCGCGACGCCGGCCGAAGCCGATCTGCAGGGCGTCGTAGCCGTCGCGGTCACGGGTGCGCACCTGCACCACAGTACACGGACCCGCCTCGATCACGGTCACCGGCACGAACGTGCCGCCCGCTTCGAAGCGCTGGGTCATTCCGAGTTTCTTGCCTATCAAGCCGAGCATGACGCTACCTTCGGACCTCGCCGCTAGTGCAGCTTGATTTCGACATCGACGCCGGCCGGCAAGTCGAGCTTGCCGAGAGAATCGATGGTCTGTTGGGTCGGTTCGAGAATGTCCAGGAGCCGCTTGTGGGTGCGGATCTCGAACTGCTCGCGCGACTTTTTGTCGACGTGCGGAGAACGATTGACCGTGAACCGCTCGATGCGCGTCGGCATCGGAACGGGACCGGCGACACGGCCTCCGGTGCGTCGCACCGCGTCGACAATCTCGCGCACGGACTGGTCCAGCACGCGATTGTCGTAGGCCTTCAGGCGGATGCGTATGCGTTCACTCATCATCGGAAATGCTCCGTCAGTACCACGACAACCATGCTACTCGACGATCTTGCTGACCACGCCGGCGCCGACCGTGCGGCCGCCCTCGCGGATGGCGAAGCGAAGGCCTTCTTCCATCGCGATCGGCATGATCAGTGCCACTTGCAACTGAACAGTATCGCCCGGCATCACCATCTCGGTGCCTTCGGGCAACGTGCACACACCCGTCACATCGGTGGTGCGAAAGTAGAACTGAGGACGGTAACCGTTGAAGAACGGGGTGTGACGACCGCCTTCTTCCTTGGTCAGGATGTATCCCTCAGCCGTGAATTTGGTGTGCGGTGTGATCGAACCCGGAGCCGCCAGAACCTGGCCGCGCTCGACCTCGTCCTTCTTGGTCCCGCGCAGCAGAACGCCCACGTTGTCGCCGGCCTGACCCTGGTCGAGCAGCTTGCGGAACATCTCCACACCG
>JACRCR010000105.1 GCA_016218925.1 Deltaproteobacteria bacterium
CGGCGATCGAGAGCACGCTCGGCATGTTCCAGAAGCTCTCGCAGACCCTCCACGTCGTCTCCCGCCGCGGCAGGCTTCCAGCCGTGTTCTGAGGTCGCCACGGAAGCAGCATAGGCCTGGAGATTATGCTGCGCGATTGCTCAGGTAGGTTTGGGCCAGCGCCGCTGCTTCGGGCGCGAGTCGCGGCCCAGTTCGTTCACCCGGTCGACCATCTGGCGCAGCCGACCGAAGCTGCGTTGATCGAAGTCGAAGACGATGCGCGGCAGCAAGGCCGTGGCAGGTTCGTCGTTCTCTTCCTTGTACGGCCGCGTGGTTCGGATCGGCGCCGGGCCCAGGATGTCGGCGAACTCGCCGGCGAGGATCTCGAGCGCTTCGGCGCGCAGCGGACGCGTCAGACGCAGCACCGTGCGGCGCCGGATCGTGCGCATCGAATGGTAGACGCTGTAGAAGCGCGTGATCTCCTCGACCGCCTCGTCGACGTTGTCGGTGATGCGATAGAGCGAAAGATCGGGCTGGCTGATCATTCCGGTTTTGAGCAGATGCTCGCGGACGTAGCGGTCCCACGCCTTCCAGTAGGTTCCGCCGGGCACGTCCAGGCACACCACCGGCACCATGCGGCTCTTGCCGGTCTGCACCAGCGTCAGGGTCTCGAAGCCTTCGTCGTGGGTGCCGAAGCCGCCCGGAAACAGCGCCACCGCCGAGGCCTCCTTCAGGAAGAACAGCTTGCGCGTGAAAAAGTACTTGAACTCGATCAGCTTGCGGTCGCCGTGGAGCGTGGCGTTCGGCTGCTGTTCGAACGGCAGGCGGATGCCGACCCCGAAGCCGTTCTCGCGGCCGGCGCCTTCGAGCGCCGCGCCCATGATGCCAGGGCCTCCTCCGGTGATCACCATGAAGCCCGCCGCAGCCAGCTTGCGGCCGAACTCGCAGGCCAGCAGATAGGCCGGATCATCCGGCGGCGTTCGCGCCGAGCCGAAGGCGGTGACTTTTCGAGCGCCAGGGTAGGGGCGGAACATCGCCAGCGCCGCACGGATCTCGGCGAAAGCGGCGGTGACCAGCTTGAGGTCGGCTACCTCGGTGGCGTCGGCCACCAGGCCGATCGCGTCCTCCACCAGGCTTTCCAGCAGCGCACCCGCCCGCGGATCCTGGTGCCCGCGGTGGGCTGCCGCGAGGCGCCCGAGAAGCGCCTCGTGCAGCGCGCTGCGATCGGTAGGGTTGCTCGGCATCCGTTCTTGTCTCCCTGAGGTGGTCCGGGTGCAATGAGGACCCGGCAACGTTAGCATGCCGCCGCGACACCGACGCACCACATCATCAATGGATCGCTATTCAGCTTCTGCTCTGCTCGTTCGGCTGCTGGTCTATGCGTCGCTGGCGGCCGGCGTCTTCGAACTGCTGGTGCGTGCGGCCGCGAGTTCGGGCGATTCGCGCTGGTTGTCGCGCGATGACGGTCCTGTCGAACTCGTCCAGCTCGCGGCCATCGTGGCGGCCGCCGCTGCGCTGGCGGCGCTCTCGCGAAAGGCGCCGCGGCTCAGTGAACTTCTTCGACTGCTGGCGTGCCTGGCTATGCTGGGCGCGATGCGCGAACTCGATAACCTCACTCTCCAGTTCGGCTGGCGCAGCGGCTACCTGTGGATGGGTCTTCCGTTCGCGCTCTACGCGATGTCTCTGCTCGCCACGACTCGCGGCCGCCTGCTCGACCAGCTCGCGGTGTTCGTCCGCAGTCCCGCGTTTGCGCTGCTGGCGGCCGGGTTCTTCATCATCGTGATCTATGCGCAACTGATCGGACAGAAGGTGCTGTGGATCGCGGTGCTAGGGCCCGATGCCTACCGGCCCACCAAGGATCTGATCGAAGAGTCTTCCGAGTTGCTCGGCTATCTGCTGGTGGTGTTCGGAGCCGCCGAAGCCTGGCTGACCATGGGCGGGCAGGGCCGGGACCCTGTTTGAGACGGTGGAACTCGCGACCACACGCTTCAGCTTCGCCTTCGTCGTATCCGCGGCGTTGCACGCCATCGTGGCGGCGGCGCTGCTGGGCACGGTCACGCTCGGTCCTGCGGCGTCGCTCGAGCCCGCGGCCATTCTGGTCGACCTGCGCTGGGTCGAGGTCGCGAGCGTGGCGACGGCGCCGAGACTCGGCCCCACGCAGATAGCTCCAGGACCGTCGGCGACCGTCGATGCGCCGGCGACGGCTGCGTTGCTCGAGCCCTCGCCGCCGCGCCCGATCGCACGCGAGCAGCCGCCGGTTGGTGCTCGCAAGCCGCAGAGCGCGCGTCCGAAACCGACCCCTGCGGCCGTCGAGCGCGCGTCGAATGGTGAGCCGAGTGCTCCGGCGCAACCCGCTACGCTGGCGTCGGCGGCGTCCGGTGTGTCCGTTTCCACGCAGCCGGCGACCCCCGCAGCTGCGCCGGGTCTGGCAGGCGTCGGACCCGGCTCGACCGCGCCCACGGTCGGCTCGGCGATCCGGGTTCGCTACGAGCAGCAGCTCTACGTGTGGCTCGCCCGCTTCAAGCAGTATCCGATGATGGCGAGGCGCCGCGGTATCGAAGGCAGGGGTAGCGTCCGTGTACGTCTGGATCGCCGCGGGCGCGTGCTCGAGCGCTCGGTGGAAAGGAGCACCGGCGAGCGCATGCTCGACGACGCGGCGGTCGAGATGACCCGCCGCGCCGATCCATTTCCCCCCGTTCCGGGAGACTATTCGGGAGAGAGTTTCGAGTTCGTCGCTCCCATCGAATTTCGTCTGCGCTAGACTCGGAGTGCCATGACTACCGAACTGAAGACCTCTGCTTCCTGGAGACGCTGCAACACCTGCAAGCGCGACATCGGTTTCGACAAAGCCTTCTACGCGTGCAGCGTATCGACTTGTTCGAGCGGCCGTCACCAGCCGGCGTTTTGCTCGGTCAATTGCTGGAACGAGCACGTACCGGTGATGCGCCACCGCGACGCCTGGGCGATCCAGCGGCGCTCGCCGACCCGCTCCCAGTGGGAGCACCAGATGACCCTGGAAAAGGAAGCCGAACGCGCCCGCGAAGAGGCGCTCGCGGCCGGCATCGAACCGCCGCCGGTGCGGCGCGTGGTGGTGCCGCGTCACGTAGAGCCAGAGCCGGCCGCGCCCAAGAAGGACGAGATTCCCGACGACGTCCTGGTGGTGGCCTCCAAGCTCAAGGCCTACATTCGCGCGCGCTCCGGGATGAACGTTTCGGAGAACGTCATGGAGCGGCTCTCCGACCTGGTCCGCATCCTGGCCGACCAGGCCATCGAGCACGCGCGCTTCGCCGGGCGCAAGACCGTGATGGATCGCGACTTCACCGACATGCGTTGAAGCGCCGACGGGCAGTGCCGTCCGCGCCCGCGGCAGCGGGGACGGCGGCGATCGCCAAGCGCGATCGCCGCTCCGGTCGCGCGGGGTTCAGCGCTGCGCTTCTTGGTCCATCGCCGACCACACCTCATCCAGCACGCGAAAAGCACTGACGGCGACCGGCCATCCGGCGTAGTGGGCGACGTGGGTGATCATCGCCTCGAGCTTGTCACGCGCGATCCCGAGGTTGCGGGCGCCGCGGAAGTGGAGCCGCTGCTCGGCCTCGCGGCTCAGTGCCACCAGAACCGTGCACGTCAGCAGCGAGCGTTCCTCGATCGCAAGCTCGGGTCCTTGCCACACGTCGCCGAACAGGTGTTCGACGGTGATGCGGCGGAAGTTGTCGGGCAACGGCCCGGCCCCTGCGGCCCCGCCGAACAGCCTGAGGATGACGCCGATCCCTTTCTCCGTCTTCGATTCGGACATGGTCTGATCCTCCAAGCGCTGGTCGTCGAGTCTCTGCCGCGCGGTCGCAGAACCGGATCTTCCTTCTGACATCGCGGCCAGCGTCGAGTCAACGAGACCACCGGCGCGAGCGTGCGGGCACCTTGGTCAATGCCTGTCGCTACCGATATGGTGCGCGACTGCGCCGCCAGCGCGAAGGCCGCGGGGAGGTCTCGTTGAAACAATCCATCGACACGATTGTCACTGCCCGCCGCGTGATCTCGATGGCGGGCATCGAGGCAGAAGCCATCGCCATCGCGCAGGGCCGGGTTGCTGCCCTCGGGCCTCGCGCGCAGATGCTGGCGCTGCGCACGGCCAGTACCGAACTCGTCGAGCTGGGCGAGTCGGTGGTACTGCCGGGCCTCGTCGAGCCGCACACGCACCCGGATCTTTGTGCGCAGTGCTACGCGTGGGTCGACGTCAGCGGCTTCACGCACGCAAGTGTCGGCGGCGTCGAGCGAGCGCTGCGCGAGGCTGTCGCCCGCACGCCGAAGGGCCAGTGGATCTTCGCCTTCGGCCTGGACTTCATGCTTACGCCGGACCTCGGCGTCTGGGACCGCGCGCGGCTCGACGCTCTGGTGCCAAACAATCCGATCTTCGTGCTGATCCAGTCGATGCACACCGCGTTCGTGAATTCGGCGGCGCTGCACGCGGCCGGCATCGACGAGGCCACGCCAGACCCGTCTGCCGGCGGCCGCTACGTTCGCGATGGCGCCGGTCGTCTCACGGGCAAGATCGAGGAAAGCCCCGCGATGACGGCGTTCGTGCTCGCGCTCGACTGGTCGCCGCAGGCGTGGGCGAGCCGCATGCGCGACCAGTTCGAACGCTACGCGCGCGCCGGCATCACCACGCTCGGGATGCCTGGGATGTTCGTCCCGGCACCGTACCTGGACGTGTACGAGTCCGTGAGCCACGAGGCGCCGGTACGGACCGCGGCCTACCTGCGCCTCGAGCAGGTCGCGACGTCGCGATGGCGTCCGGGGGAGGGCTCCGATCGTTTTCGAATCCGCGGCGCCAAGCTCTGGTACGACGGCTCCCCGTATTCGGGCACGATGCTGCTCGACGACCCGTATCTGGCTTCCGAGCTGTGCTGCTGCCGGCTGGGCATTGCAGCGGGCAGCGCCGGCTATGCGATGCAGGACCGGGCGACGCTGGTCCCGCAACTGCGCGAGCTGCTCGCGTCGGGCTGGCAGGTTCTCACCCACGCGCAGGGCGACCGCGCGGTTCGCGAGACGCTCGATGTCTACGAGGAGGTGCTCGGGCCGCGCGGCGGCGAGCTCGATCACCGCTGGCGCGTCGAGCACGTCGGATTGATATCGCAGGCCGACATCGAGCGTGCCCGGCGACTCGGCGTCGCCTTCAGCTTCCACGTCAACCACGTGCACTACTACGGTCCCGAGCTGCGCGATCAGATTCTCGGTGCCGAGCGCGCCGAGCGGATGATGCCGGTTGGCAGCGCGGTGCGTGCCGGACACCGCGTCAGTCTGCACGCCGACTCGCCGATGTTCCCGCCCGCTCCGCTCGGGCTGGTGTGCACCGCGGCGACGCGCCGTACCCGCCGCGGCGAACCGCTCGGTGCCGGAGAAGCCATCTCGCTGGAGCAGGCGCTGCGCGCGGTTACCATCGATGCCGCCTGGCAACTGCGCCTCGACGACGAAATCGGATCGCTGGTGCCCGGCAAGCGCGCCGACTTCACCATCGTCGGCGCAGATCCGTACGAGGTCGCGCCGGAAACTCTGGGCAGCATCGAGGTGCGCGGCACCTGGCTCGACGGCCGGCCGGCGCTCTGAGACGTTCCCAGGGGTATGCCCGAAGCCGGGACTGGTCTTGGTGGAATCGACCAGAAGTAGCCATATCAGGCCATGAAACAGGTCAAGATCGCTGAACTCGAGAACCACCTTTCCGAGCACCTGCGCGCCGTTGAGCGGGGCGCAGAAATCGAGGTGACGGACCACGAGCGCGCGCCGGGTCGTACATTCGCGAGCGAAACGCGCGGCGAATCGGGCCGCGCTGATTCTTGACTCCCGGGGTCTCGGCTGACACTGTCGCCGGCTGGCGAGGACCCGGAATCGAAACTTCAGCCTCACCGCTGGGCGCTCGCCCCCACGGTCGCGTCTTTGCGTCGGTCTTCGTTCTATCTCTGGCGGTACTGATCGCGCAGATCGCTCTGAGCCGAATCTTCTCCTACACGGTCTGGTATCACTTCGCGTACATATCGATCACGTTGGCGTTGCTCGGGTTCGGAACCGCCGGGTCGCTGCTGGCGGCGTTTCCATCGCTTGGAAGCGGGCCGGTTCGAACCCTGATCGGCCGCTATTCGGCGGCGGCCGCGGCGACCTCCGCCTCGATGCTGATCGTGCTCGGGTTCATGCAAGTGAACCCCTTCTTCATCAACACGAGTATCTACGAGTTCGCGAAGTTCGTCGCATTCATCGTCATCGTCACCATTCCGTTCCTGTTCGCCGGCCTGGCGATCAGCATCGCTCTGCGCGAAGCCGGATCCTGGGTGGGCAGGATGTACTTCTGGGATCTGGTCGGAGCCGGTCTGGGCTGCGCGCTGGTGGTTCCCCTCATCGACCTGCTCGGAACCCCGCGGGTTGTCGTGCTGGTGGCGGCACTGTTCGCGGTCGCGGGCTGGATCGCGTGCGGAGCCGGAGCACTGGGCCGTCGCAACCTCATACTGGCGTTCTCGTTGGTGGCCGCCTCGATTCCGCTTCCGGGTGCGCTCGAGTTCCCTCCGACCAAAGACAAGGACATTTCGGGCTGGCTGGCCACCGGTCGCACGTTCTACTCGCAGTGGGGATCGCTGTTCCGCACCGACCTGGTCGGCGGTCGCGACGAGGAGTCGCGCTTCGGAGGATACAGCAGTATCGGCGTGAGTCCTGTCTACCAGGGCGCGCCTCCACGCTTCCGGATGATCCACCACGACGGCGGCGCCGGCGCGATCATGTATCTGACCGGTGGAGCCAAAGACGAATTCGAAGTCTTTCGCCATCACATACTCACCGCGCCCTACGTGGTCGCCCGCGATCCGGACGTGATGGTGATCGGGGTGGGCGGCGGCGCGGACATCGTCAATGCCGTAACGAACGGCGCACGTTCGGTGACCGGGGTGGAACTCGATCCCACCACCGTGCGACTCATCACGAAGGATTTCGGAGATCTCACGCGCGGCTACCTCGACCGCCCCGAAGTCGCGATCCAGGTGGGAGAGGGCCGCAGTTTCGCTCGCTCGGCAGAAGGGAAGTTCGACCTGCTGCAGATTACCGGGGTCGATACGTTGTCGGCCTTGTCCAGCGGTGCCTACGTGCTGGCGGAGAACTTTCTCTACACCACCGACGCGTACGTGGATTTCCTCACCCGCCTCGGGTCTACCGGCCTGCTCAGCGTGTGTTCCGCCGACGTGCACCCGAATCACGCGGGAGCCCGCCACGCTCCCAGGTTTGCCGCATTGTCGTTCGACGCGTTGCGCAGACTCGGGGTGGCGCAGCCGGCAGGGAACGTGATGATCGTCGGGAGTTCCAACGACGTTGCGCTGTTTGAAATCCTCACGCGGCTGACCCCGTTCACCGACACCGAGGTCGAGAACCTTCGCGCTTTCGCCCGCGATAACGGCTTCGAAACCTGGTACCTGCCGGGCCGTCCCGAGCAGAGCCACCCGCTGTTCCGCAGCATTCTCGACGGCGACGACGCATCGCGCGAGGCATTCTACGACGACAGTTACCTGAACCTCCGCGCCACTACCGACGACAACCCGTTCTTCTTCAGCTACTACAAGTGGCAGAGCCTTCTGAAGGCCCGTCGAGAGATCGATCGAGGCCATACCATGGCCACCGGGCAGCTCGTCCTCATGCTGCTGCTGCTGACTTCGTTACTGGCCTCTGCGGTCGCGATCGTACTGCCTCTGCTTCGCGTGCGCGGCGGCGCCACCGCGATGCAGGGCCGCGCCGGCTTCCTGGCCTACTTCGCGGCTCTCGGCGCGGGGTTCATCTTCCTGGAGATCAGTTTCGTCCAGCGCTTCGTGCTGTTCCTGGGCTACCCGACCTACTCGCTGACGGTAACGTTGTTCAGCTTCCTGGTGGCGGCCGGGATCGGTGCCAACCTGAGTTCGCGTCTGCCACCGCAGCCTCGCCGGGTGCTCCCTCGCCTCGCGCTGGCCCTGTCGCTGCTGGTACTTTTCTACGCTGTCGCGTTGCCGCCGATTTTTGCGGCTCTGCTGGGGAGCAGCCTGGCGGTGAGGATATTGGCGACGATCGCGCTCTGCGCACCACTTGGAGGTGTGCTCGGAATGTTCTTCCCGTTCGGCATCCGCCACGTCGCCGCGCGGAACCGCGACTTCGTCGCGTGGGCCTGGGCGGCCAACGGTTGCCTGACGGTGGTCGGGTCGGTGGCCTGTATCATGCTCGCGACGAGCTGGGGGTTCCGCGCGGTGTCGCTGGCCTCGCTGGTGATCTACTGGCTGGGTGTGTGGGGTTTCCTGAGCGGCGCGGCCAAGGGCGTCACAGCACCAGCGACAGCAGTCCGAGGAACGTGAAGAAGCCCAGCCAGTCGGTGGCGGCGGTAACGAAGACCGGCGACCCGAGGGCGGGATCGACACCGACCGCCTTGAGTCCCAGCGGCAGCAGACTGCCCGCCACCGCTGCGAAGAAGAAATTGAGAACCAGCGAGATTCCGAAGATCGCGCCGATCAGCGGTCTGCCGCCGAGCAGGTAGAAACACAGCGACGAAGCGGCGCCGATCAGCGCTCCATTGGCCAGCGCGGTCGTGACCTCGCGCAGCAGCACGCGCCACACTCCGGCCGCGCGCGCCTCTCCGAGCGCGATGGCGCGTACCAGCACCGTCATCGTCTGGGTGCCGGCGTTGCCGCCGAGCGCGGAGACGATGGTCATCAGCGCAGCGGCGATCGCGGCCTTCTCGATCGTGGTCTGGAACAGCGAGATCGCCAGCGCACTGACCGCGGCGGTGACCAGATTGAGGCTCAGCCACGGCAGCCGCGAGCGCACGGCTTCGGCCGGGCCGCCCGACGTGAAGCTTTCGTCGCCGACGCCGGCCAGCTTGAGGATGTCCTCGGTGGCCTCTTCGGAAATGACGTCGACGATGTCGTCGACGGTGATGCGACCGACCACGCGGCCGAGTGCATCGACGACCGGCACCGACAGCAGATCGTACTTCTCGAAGATGCGCGCGACTTCCTCTTGATCGATGTCGACTTCCACCGAGACGACCTCGGTATCCATCATCTTGTCCATCGGCGTGTCGTCGTCGTAGAGCAGCAGCGAGCGCAGCGGCACGCGGCCGGCGAGCCGGCGCTGCGCGTCGGTGATGAACACGTCGTGGATGTCGTGGAAGTCGTCGGCGTGGCGGCGGATCGTCTCGATCACCTCGCGCACGGTCTCGCTCTCGGAGGCGACCGCGACCTCGGTCTTCATCAGACCGCCTGCGCTGTCTTCGGGGTAGGTCAGCAGGCCGGCGACGTTGCGGCGTACCTGAGGGCTGGCGCGCCGCAGCAGTCGGTCGAGGCGATCCTCCGGCAGATGTCCCAGCAGGTCGGCGGCGTCGTCGGTGTCGAGGCGCTCGAGGACCGCGGTCAGGCGCGCGTCGGAAAGACGCTCGGCCAGGTCGGCCTTGGTGTGCTCGTTGACCTCGCGGACTACTTCGGCGGCGGTCTCGGGCGCAAGAAGCCGGAAGAGCTGGAGCCGTTGCTCGGCGTCGTCCAGCGAATCGAGAAGATCGGCGAGGTCGGCGGGATGGACGTCGGCGACTGCGGCGCGAGCGGCGGCTTCGTCACCGGCCTCTAGAAGAGACTGGATGGCGTCGCGATCGGGCAGTTCATTTTCCGTCGGAGCGCTCATCTCCGATGCGCCTCACGATACGCGCAAGGACCAGCGAAGGGCGATCGGGACGCTGGGCGTCGGCGTCGTAGAGCACTTCGTCGACGTCGTAGGTCGCGGCCGCTTGCCCGCTGATCACGAGTTTACCGGCTTCCTCCCTCAGGGCTGGAAGGGAAGCGCGCCATGTCAGGAGCCAGGCACCGTCGGGTTCGGGAACGTCGCTGAGCCTGGCACGGAAGGGGATCGGCGTTCCCCGGTAGAATACCGCTGCATAGTCGAAGCCCCCGTAGAAAGACAGCGAGGCGCCGGCGGGCACCACTTCGGCGATGCGCCGCACGAACGGCTCGGGGGTGCGCCGCCTGGCCAGGGCCGGCAGCACGCTGCTCGAGGTCAGCGCCGCCAGGACCGCCACCGCGGTGGCCACGCACGCCAGTGCCTGCGACCATTGCTGGCGGCGCGTCGAACGGATCAGCGCCGCCAGCGCACCCAGCGTCGCCACGCACCAGACCAGCAGCCGTCCGCGATGCTCGTCGATGCCAGCCAGGACCGCCGGAACGTTCTGCATGTCGACGTTGCCGAGTAGCAGGTCGAGCGCGCTGCTGACCGGCAGCCCGGCCAGATGCGCCGCGACCAGCAGCAACGGCAGCGCAGTCACGATCGCTACCAGGCCGCAGCCGGCCGCCAGCGCGACGCTCGACCAGCGCGACCAGCGTGGCGAGAGCGGCGAGAGCGTCGCATTTTCGTCGTGCGGCGGCGGAGGCGCTTCCAACTCGATCTGCAAGTCGTGACCGACCTCGTCGCTCGGCGGATCCGCCAGTGCCGCGTCCGCCACGATCTGCGAGTCTTGCCCCGGCGGGTCGACGTGCGACTGCGGCGATGCCGAGACTCGCGACCGAGCCAGCAGGCTCCAGGCCTGTCCGGCCAGCAGCGCCAGAGCCGGATAGGCCGGCAGCAGGTAGACGCCGCGCTTGGAGCCCGCCAGCGAGAACGCCGCGATGGTCACGCTGCACCACACCGCGGGCAGCAACAGCGCAACGCTGCGCCACTGACCGCGGCGCGGCCACAGCGAGGCGGCGAAAGCTGGAAGGAAGAGGCTCCAAGGCGCGAAGCCCGCCAGCAGCAACGGCAGGTAGAACCAGAAAGGCCGCACGTGCCCCGCCTCCACCGAGTCGGGGTCGATCACGCGGAACAAGTTCTCTTTGAAAATCTGCTTGGCGACGAACGCGTCGCCGGCGATGGCGAAGGCTGCGACGTACCACAGCGCTGCGACTCCGACCGCCGCGCCGAGCCGATGCAGGTCGCGTCGGCCCAGGTAGGTGAGGTCGCCGCGCAGCGCCAGGAACATTACCGCGATGGTCACCGGCAGCACCACGCCCACCGGTCCCTTGGCCAGCGCGGCTGCGGTCAGCAGCCCGTAGGCCAGAGGCGGGATCGGGCGGCGCGCCTCATACGATCTGGCGAACGCGAGCAGAGCCAGGCTGACAGCGGCGGCCAGCACCATGTCGACACGCGCCGACACCGACGAGGCCAGCCACTGTACCGACGTCGCCAACACCAGCGCCGACAGCAGCGCGACCTGACCACCGAACCAGCGATAGGCGGTCAGCGCGGTAGCGATCAGCACGATCAGCGCGCTGATCAGCGACGGCGCACGCACCGCGGCCTCGCTCACGTTGCACGCGCCGGTTGTCGTTGGCGCGGCGATGCCCGTCAGGTTGCGGTGGTCCTGGCGTCCCGGCGTCAGTCGGTTCTGCGCGACGCTGACAAGTGCGCCGAGCCAGTGGAACAGCGGCGGTTTCGACGGGATCTCGTCACCGTTGCGGAGCGGGAGGATGAGTCCCTGACCGCGCACGATGGTCTGCACCACCAGCCCCTCGCGCGGTTCACCCTTGGTGTAGAACGGCGTCTGGCCGATCGCAGGCCACGCCAGCAGCGCCAGCGCGGTGACGATCGCCGCCAGGCCGGTTCCGACGCCGGCTCGGCTGGCGGCGAGCGAACGCACCTGCGCAAACCCCTCCTACAGGATCTTCTGCTGCATGAGGTACTCGGCGACCAGGATGGTACCCTTGGCCGCGCCCATCTTGGTGTTGTGCGAGAGCAGGATGTACTTCACCCCGTTCTTGTACAGCGGTTCCTCGCGGATCCGTCCCACCGAAGTGGTCATGCCGCCGCCGGCGTCGCGATCCAGACGAGGCTGGGGACGGAACGGATCGTCGTGTACCTTGATCAACTCGGCAGGCATCGACGGAAGACCCAGTTTGGCGATCTTCGCGCCGGCCTTGCGGAAAGTCTCGGCTACCTGCGCGACCGTGGCCGGCTTGGCCAGCTCTACCGACACCACTTCGGTGTGTCCTTCCAGCACCGCAGCGCGGGTGCAGGTGGAGGACACTTCGATGTCGGCGTCGGTGATGCCGCGTGCATGGGCCTTGCCCAGCAGCTTGCGTGCTTCGCGACGGACCTTGTCCTCTTCCTTGGGAATGTACGGGATGATGTTGTCGATCGAGTCGAGCGCGGCCACGCCCGGCGAACGCCCGGCGCCCGAGATTCCCTGCATCGACACCATCGACACCCGCTTTACTCCGAAGCGGTCGTGCAGCGGCCGCAGTGTGATCGCCAGACCGGTCACGGTGCAGTTGGGCTGCGGAAGAATGAAGCCCTTCCAGCCGCGGTTCTTCTGCTGGAGCTTGACCAGCGAAGCGTGATCCATGTTGACGCCCGGCAGCAGCAGCGGAATGTCGTCCTCGTAACGGAACGCCGAGGCGGTGCTGAGCACCGCGGTGGTGGCCGCGTACTTGGGCTCGAGTATGCGCGCGACGTCGGCCTCGACCGCCGAGAAGACAATGTCAACATCGGAAACATTCAGCGCCGGTCCGTCCTCGACGACGATGTCGAGAAACTGCGCGGGCGGTTCACCATCGGCCCACCAGCGCACCTGACCGCTCGACGCGTCGCGCAAGGCATCGCCGTAGCGTTTGCCGGCCGAGCGCTCAGAGGCCGCCAGGCGGCGGAGTTCGAGCCAAGGGTGGTTGGCGAGGGCCGCGACGAACTGCTGGCCCGCGATACCGGTAGCGCCGAGAACGGCGACGCGCTTCTTCTTCATTGGAACTTCCTCGTCGGATTGCTCGTGGAACCTTCTTCGTCAGATTTCCTTTCGTGCGACCCTGTTAGTGGGACCTTGCGTCCCCGCCGAACGGGCGCCGCCTTATATCCGCACCCGTGTGCGTTTGCGAGGCTTGCCCCGCCCCGCGGCCCTGGCTATGGTCCGCCGCCATGGCACGTACTTCGGCGTCTCGAAAGGCCCAGCAAAGCGCTGCGGTTTTCGACTTCGTACCGTTCTTCGTACGCCGCCGACTCGACTGGCGCGCTGGCAATCGCGGCGCAGTACTGGCGCGCCGCGCAGAGGGCGGCGTCATCACGGTCGTGCATCGCAGCAGCGTCGCCACCGACGCCGATGTAGTCGAACAGCGCATCGCTCAGCTTCGGCCCGAGGCCGGCGCGTTCCGACTTTTCTGGAAACAAGGCAACGGGCGCTGGACCGCGTACTGCGACAAGAGTGGCAAGTGCGTGATCGGTTCGCTCGCTGCGTGTCTTGCCGAGATCTCGCGCGATCCCTTCGGATGCTACTGGTCGTGAAGCCGCGACCGTTTTCCGCCTCGGCTTTCATCGCGACCCTTGCCACTGCTCTCGTGTTTGTGTCCGCGTGTCACGAGCCGCTGGCAGTTCCTCGCGTCGAGCCTTCGCTGGACGGTTGGACGCAGCCATACCAGGGCGTGCAGGGGCTGAAGATCCACGCGTTCCGCACCGGCGCTGTGCGCGGCATCGAGGCTGCGGCGTTCGCCGGCGGGAGCTGGACGACGCGGATGGCGATGGGCGCGTGGGCCTTCGTCATCGAACACCCGACGCAGGGCTTGATCGTTTTCGACACCGGTCTCGGCGACCGAGCGCGCACCGAGCCGGAGCACTTCGTGGGCTGGATCGGCGCCAAGCTCGCGGTGCTCGACGTGCCCGAGCACGCCACCCTCGGCGAACAGATGAAGAGCGCGGGGCTGGATCCTGGCGACGTGCATCTGGTGGTGCTCTCGCATCTTCATTTCGATCACACCGGCGACATCGGAGCGTTCCCGAACGCGACGGTGGCGGTGGCTGCCGCCGAGAAGAATTGGGCTGAGGCCGGGGTACGGCGCATCGACTTCGTCGATGCGGACGCGCTGATCGGAATGTCGCGCTGGCAGCCGATCAACTACGAAACCGAAAAACCGCTGGCCACTTTCGTGGCCTCCCACGACTTCTTCGGTGACGGCAGCGTGATCGGCCTCGACCTGGCGGGGCACACGCCGGGAAACCAGGGCCTGCTCGTGCGAGCGGCCGAAGCACCTGTCCTTCTTGCCGGCGACGCTGCCTGGACCGAGAAGAGCTGGCGCTGGACCGCCCGGCCGATCAGCGCCTGGGACATGTCGCGCTGGTGGGAACAGATCTGGCGCATCAACAAGTTCGCGATGCTCGAGCCCCGTCTCATCGTCGTGCCCGGCCACGACGACCTCGCAGTCGCCTCGATCGGCATCGCCTCCTTCGTCCACCACTGAACGAGGCGTCAGTCGGGAGGGGTCAAGTCGCGGCTTGCGACAACTAGAGGGTCTGCCTCGCCGGCCGGCGTGTTCTACGCCTCATCGTGGCCCAACGACTGGCCGTGCGAGAATTCGACCTGGTTGCCGTCGGGATCGCGTAGCAGACAGAAATAGCCGACGATCGGGCCAGCCTCGACGGGGCCGTGCACGGCGATGCCGGCGGCGTGGCCCTTCGCTGCCATCCGGTCTACGTCTTGGCGCGTGTCCACCGCGTAACCGAGATGCGCCACAGGCGCGGGATCGGGAACGTCGTTGTGATCGGCGGCGATCAACACCAGCACGAAGGCCCGCGGCCGCGCAGCCTCTCCCATCCACACCACGGTGACCCCGTTGTCCACGCGGCGGTGTACCTCGATGAGTTCCACGAACTGCGAGTAGAAGGCCACCGAAGCTTCGACGTCGTGGCACAGCAGCGCGATGTGGGTACAGGTCGGTTGCATCGTTGAGAGTCCCAATGCGGCGAGCGCGGTCAGCCGTCGACGGTACGGCAGTAGTCGAAGAGGATATCGAGGGCGGCGGCGCGGAAGAGCCCCCAGTTCTTCCATTTGGGGTGGATCGCGCGCAGCGCATCGGCGTAACCCGGGAGATCGGCGGGCAAGGCCTCGCTCCAGTGGGTGATCTTCTCGTCGGGATCGTTGCTGCGCAGTTCGCCGCTGACTTCATGCACGACGAAGAGATAGGAGCAGAACCGGGCGCGGCTGCCGTCGTGCTCGTAGCTGATGCGGGCGACGAAGCGGTCGACCTCGACGCTGAGGTTGGTTTCCTCCCAGATCTCGCGCAGCAGCGCCGCATCCACCTGTTCGCCGCGATGGATGCCGCCAGAAGGCAGGCGCATGACGGAGCGCGGATAATTCGCCTTGGTCTGTAGCAGGAAGTGTCCGCTCGGGCGGCGGATCGCCATGCACACTTCACCGTGATCGCGTTCGCTGACGGGCGGAAATTGGATCGAAGGCAGGCTGCAGACGATGCTGCGCGGGGTGCCGTAGCGCGCTGCCAGATGTTGCAGCGGATCGCTCATGAGACTTCCGTGTCGGCTCCGCGCTCGAGGGCTTCGACAACCATGTTCATCAGCGTCGCGGCTCTGGTGGGTCCGGGCACTTCCACCTCGCACCCGGCGGCCGCTTCGTGTCCCCCGCCGCCGAAAGCCCCCGCCAGGCGCGACAGGTCGACGCTGCAATCGGGCGTGCGACGCAGGCTGATACCTCCGCCGCGACGATCGTAGAGGGCGAAGATGCCGTGCCTGTAACGCTCGCGCCAGCGATCGGCGATTTCGCCGGCGTAGCCGTCGCACTCGGCGGCGATCACGGTGAGGTCGCGGGCCGGGATCGGGCGCACCCGGCAGGTGGCGTTGGCCAGCAGCAGCGTGGCCTGGAGCTCGCGCTCGACGCGGTCGCGGGCGCGGCGCAGCTCGGTTCCGTAGGTGAGGTTGGAGTCCATCGCCAGCAGCGCCTTGTAGGCTTCCTGCTGGTCCATCGCGCGTACCGTCAATGCCAGCTCGCGCGAGCCTTCCACTTGCAGGACCCAGCGATCGACGTCATCGGCGGTCAGTACCAGGTTGCGCAGGGCCAGCAGTCCCGGTCGAGACTCGCCGCGCTCGGCGGTGCGCCGCGACAGGTACTCGAACAGCAGGCGGCTGGCCGAGTAGCTCATGTCGAGCACGAAGCCGGTGAAGGCAGCCTGAAGGCGACCTCGCTCGCGCGCCTCCAGCGCGGTCTTGTGATGGTCCACCCAGTAGAGTTCGAGGCCCTGATCGACGAGGTCGTTCAGGTGATCGGTGGTTTCGTCGCTGCGCCACGAGATGTCGGTGATCCACAGCTCTTCGTCGTTGGGCCGCTCGGGGTTGAACTTCTGAAGGACTTCGTCGATCGCGCGATTGCTCGCGAAAGTGGCGTGGAAGGGGCGGCCGGCGAAGTAGCGCGCGGCCACCACGGCGCAGGCGAGTCCGTCCAGGCAATTGGGTCCGTGGCTGACCACGGTTACACGACGTCCGGACTTCATGGCCCGACTCTATCGGCTCGGGGGAAGAAGACAACGCAGATCTTGGGCGTGGCCGGCGGGTCGGCTCTCTCCAGCCACTACCTGCGAGGCCACGTCCGGCGCGCTGCGTCAGCGGGGCGCGCCATCGCTGGGACTGCGCGGGGAGCAGCGCAGCGCGCCGGCGCCGTCGTTCGCGCAGTGGCTCGCCAGCATCGAAGGTCCCGAGATCGCAGGCACGGGTGCGAAACGTCTCGTG
Organism: Deltaproteobacteria bacterium; assembly: GCA_016218925.1. Classification (GTDB taxonomy): domain Bacteria; phylum Desulfobacterota; class Binatia; order UBA1149; family CAITLU01; genus CAITLU01. The sequence continues at coordinate 16,480 of JACRCR010000105.1, forward strand.
CAGCAGGCCAGCAAACGCGCTGAAGTACGCCATCTAGGTGGCGATCGTCGCTGCGAGGCAGACGCGAGCTCGACGCTGCTCTGTCGGCAGGCTGGCTCGGCCAGTGTCGATCGGATCCAGGGCCCGGGAACCCGGCGGGCTTGGAACATCGCTGCGCTCCATCTACACCCTGCTCCGCCGCCAACCGTCCGCGTTCGGTGCTCGCCGCAATGTACAAGAACAAGAAAATAGTGGTGGTGATGCCCGCATACAACGCGTCGGATACCCTGCGCCGGACTCACGAGGAGGTACTGGCTCAGGAAATCGTCGATACGGTCATCGTCGTCGACGACGCGAGCCATGACGACACCACGGCGATCGCGCTGTCGCTGCCTTGCACGCGGGTACTCACCCACGAAGACAATCGTGGATACGGCGGAAATCAAAAGAGCTGCTATCGCCTCGCGCTCGAAGAGGGTGCCGACATCGTGGTGATGGTGCACCCGGATTACCAGTACACCCCCAAGCTGATCCCGGCCCTGGCATCGCTGATCGCCAACGGTCTGTATCCCTGCGCGATAGGTTCGCGAATCCTCGGCGGCTACGCGCTAAAGGGAGGCATGCCGTGGTGGCGCTATGTGGCCAACCGCTGGCTGACCCTGGTGGAAAACCTGCTGCTGGGATCGAAGCTCTCCGAGTTTCATTCGGGCTATCGGGCGTTCTCGCGCGAGCTGCTGCTTCAGCTTCCCCTGCAGGCCAACTCCGACGATTTCGTGTTCGACAATCAGATGCTCGCGCAGGTCTTGTGGTTCGGGCACACGATTGCCGAGGTGAGCTGCCCGACTCGCTACGCGACCGACGCCTCGTCGATCAATTTTCGTCGCAGTGTCGTTTACGGGTTGGGGTGCCTGAGGACCGGCCTGGAGTTCAGGCTGGCGCGTCACGCGCTGATCGCATCGCGACGTTTTCCAGCTCACGCGTGAACGCAGAGTTACGCGCGCTTGCTCAGACCCGCCGTGCCACGGCGATGACGGTTCCGGCTCGTCCCAGCGCGCGGAAGACCAGGCTCACCGGAATCGCGAGCAGCATACCGAACGGGAAGATCGCGAGCATGGCCAGACGCAGGCGCGGCGATATGTCGGCTTGGATGGCCGGCGCGTTGCGCAGGGAGTCGTACAGCGCGTTGTGCCGGATACCCGAGATGTTGAGCAACGTCTGAAGCAGGCCGAAAGGATCCATTTCCCACTGTCCGGTGCTGAGGCGTTCGATCCGAAACCCGTTGCTCTCCAGCAGCCTGGCCAGCGTCTGTGGCGAGAAGTGGAATATGTGGCGCGGCAGGTCCAGGTGGAACCATCGATCGCCGCCCAGACGCGACTGCACGGACGCGAAATTCGGCACTGCCATGATCAACACGCCGCCGTCGTCGAGCGCCTCGTGCGCCGCCTGCAGTACCCGGTCCGGATAGCGCGTGTGCTCGAGTACGTGCCAGATGCTCACAAGATCGAAAGACGCAGCGGGGTAGCGACCAGGCTCGAGCTCTCCCACGTCGACTGAAACGCCAGGGTAGACATTGGCCGCGGTAGCCGCCGACAGTTCGGTGCCGCGCACTCGGTATCCGCGGTCGGCGAGCATGCGCAGGAAGAGCCCGCGCCCGCAGCCCACGTCCAGCACGCGCCCGCCGGGCGGTACCAGGCGGGATACCATTCGCACGCGCGACCACCGGAACATTCTAATGCCGAGTTCCAAGGTGGCGCCGAACCGTCGCTGAGGCTCGCCATAGGCATGCGCCTGCGCTTCGTCGAGCTCGATCTCGGTGCGCGCACGCTTCTGGAATACCAGCCCGCAGCCGGCGCAGCGCACCAGCGGGCAGTCGCGCGCGGGCCCTGCGGGGCCGTCGAATTGGTCGACGGTGTCGCTGGTGTGGCAGATCGCACAGCGAACCAGGTCGCCCGTTTCGGTAGCCGTGTTCTTCATCGTGCTTTGCCCGCGGGGAAAGCCGCAGCCGCGCCGGAGGCACGGATCAACCACGCCGAGACACGTTCTCCGTAAGCGATGGAGGTGCGTTCCACGACCAGATAAGAGATCTCGGCGGCCACGACCGTCGCCGCGACGACCATGAGTGCCAACGCGATACCACCGGCCATCGGGGAGTCGGGTCTCGGCGCTGTAGAGGCCAGCAGCACCAGCAGCGGGAAGTGCAGCAGGTAGAGGCTGTAGGAATTGCGTCCCAGGCGCAGCAAGGGGCCAAAGCTCAACACCCGGCGCAGCGAGTTCGAGCTCTCGACGCAGGCGATGATCCCCAGGCTTCCCAGCGTGTATCCGAGGACGTGCAGCGGGTGCCAGTCGTCGAGAGGGGAGAACAGCGGCAGCAAGAAGACGACGAAAGCGATGAGCAGGAAGCCGGTGCGTGTGACTCGCCGTGCGCCGGCCAATGGCGCGTGCCACCGTTCACGTTCGAGAAAAGCCGCCGCTCCCGCCGAAAACGCGACCGTGTGCAGACACAACTGACTCGTCAGCCCCAGGTAAGGAAGGCACGCCGCCGCAGCGACGATCAGCGACCAGTGCGACCTGCGCATCGCCCAGGCCATGGCCGGAAGCGTCAGCGAGACGATCATCTCCACGTAGAGGGTCCAGCCCACGGGAAGCAGATTGTGAGCGATGCCGGGAAACCACAGGCTTTCGAGCACTGCACTCGGGCCGACGTGCACGTTGATGTAGTAGCGCAGCCACCGGCTCACTCCGTGGGAGCCACCCGGATCGGAGATGCTCAGACTCACCACCCACGCGAGCAGGACCGCCAGGACGTAGGGAGGATGGATACGAAGCACGCGGCGCAGGCAGTATGCCAGCGTCGCGGCACCACCACGGCGCCGGATGAGGGACCGGGTGAGGACGAAACCGCTGAGGACGAAGAACAGGTCCACGCTGCCGTTTCCGTGGAAGATCGGCGCCAGCACGCTCCTGCGCAGTGCCTTCTCCTGTACGGCGGTGATGTCGACCGCCCCGAGGCAGTGAGACATCACCACCGCCAGAGCCGCAAGCCCGCGCAAAGCATCGAGTGCGAAGATGCGCTGAGGCGCGGCGCCCGCGACGCGCGGTTCGCCGTCGCGGTGTGTGCTCGCGGGAGATACGGGAGGACGCACGATCATCCCCCCGCTGGCTTCGTCACCGGCTCCTCGAAGTAGCCGGGCAGCGTGGTCCGCTGAAACCCGAGCAGGCGCAGTGACGGCGGCAGCCTGTTCAGCTCGGGTTCTGCGTAGCTCAGCAACTCCGTCATCCGGCCGCGAATCGCTTCTATCCGGCCGGGGACCATCCTGGCCGCTTCGCTGCTCGCGTCGTTTGTTTTCAAGATGATCCGCGCACCCCAGGTGATTCCCGCTATCATGCCGGCACGTTCCTCGGGAGACGTGCCTTTTTCCACCGCCTCTCGTGCGCTGGCGAAGCTGCCGCCTGCTCGCACCCGCGTTGCCACCCCCCAGCCGATGCCGGCGAAAATTCGGGAGCGCGCCACACGGTCACCCACCTCGCGAGCGATCCGTTCGGCACGTGTGAGATCGGACTCGTACTTGAGGTGCAGCAGCAAGCCCTGCACGTTGTAGCCACCGAGGCTGGCGAGCGATGCCTGCGAATCGGCGTGTCCGGCAGCGAACACCACCAACGATACGACACACGCCGCTCCATACGCGAGAGCGGCGGCCATCGCTGCGCCCGCCACCAGGCGTGGTTGCGCGGGAGCGCCACCCACGCGGCCGAGCAGCGGCAGAGCCACCTCGCCGGCGCCGGCGCTCGAGACCACCGTCCCTCGACCTGCAGCGCGCGCCACACTGAGCGCCATCAGCACCGGCGCGAGTACCAACGGCGGAACATAGAAACGCAACGAAAGAGGCATCAGGTCGTCAACCGTGAAACTGGAAGCGCCGATCAGCGCGACGAATAGCGCGAGGTAGACGACGAAGACCGCCTCGCGGGCGCGCAGTGTGGCGTCGATTTCGACCACGGCCGGGTCGGCCCGCGGGTGGACAGGCACGGCAAGCATCGCAACGCGTACGACCGAGATCGAGATCGCTACGAAGAGCGGAACCGCAAACGCGATTTCCAGCGGAAATATCATCCACGAAGGCAGATGGGCGTCGAACAGTTGGGTCGCACCGGCGGGAATGTCGCGGGTGACCACGTGCCAGAGTTTCTCGGCGGTGCTCTGTGGCAGCCACAAGTCCTTGGAATCTCCGTAGCCGAAGATCTGTACAACACGAGTCAGCCCGGCGAAACGCTCGGGGATGTTGTAGGCGAACCACGGGAGAAGACCGACCAGACCGCCGCCGGCGCCGGCGGCGAGTTCGCCGGCGCCGGGTACGCCGCGCAGAAGCAGCCACACCATCGCACAAGCGGCGAGCGTGATCGCCGAGGTGTAACAAAACCAGATCCCGAGGCCGCTCACGATTCCCAGCACCAGCCACGCGCCGCGCGTGCGTGCCGGGTCGTGGAGCAGGCGCAGTACCAGTAGCGTCGTGACCATGCTGAACAACACCGACTCGGTATGGCTGCCGGTGATGACGATGCTCCAATAGGCGGCCAAGGGAGGCGCGGCGATATAGCCGACTGCAGCGACAATCGCTTCAACGCGACCGAAGCCCTTGCGCACCAGTATGTATAGGGCGGTCAGCGTTGCGCCGGAGTACAGAACCAGCGCCATCTTGAAGACGAACGGCGTCTGGCCGAAGAGCTTCATCACGCCGGTCGCGAGCAGGATCATCGCCAAGGTGCCGCCCTGGTAGTGATCGGCCTGATAGACCAACAGCGAGTGGAAGGGGTGGTGCAGCAGTTCGTTGGCGGCTATCCAGCGGTAGCTCTCCTCCCAGTAGAAGGTGCTGCGCATCGCGGTGACGAGCCACAACACCCGGGTCGCAACGAAAGTCATGAGCAGGATCGCGACTAAAGCCGCATCGCGGCGGTCCAGCCGGTGGAGCGGGCGATTTGCAAGGTCGCGACGGCTCAGACGAGCAGGGCTCACTTGCGATCCCGTGGTTCGATGAAGCCCGGCAGCGTAGTGGGGATCGCACTGACGAAGCGGAAACGCTGCGGCAGACTCGCGATCTGGCCAACGGCGCGGGTGTGCAGCTTCTCCATGCGTTTACGCGCTTCGTCAGCGAGCGCAGGTGTGGCGCAGGCCGGATCCGCGCCTTTGTCGAGCGACTTCAGCATCGTTTCGGCGACCCACCGCATGCCCTGGAACAACGCCATCTTCTCTTCTTCCGAGTGGCTCTCCAGGTAGGCATCGATGATGGCGAAATCGCCTGAGGCGCGATAGCCGAGCGCGAGGCCCCACCCGATCCCGATGAAGGTGCGGAACCGCGCGGTGGGGTCGCCTATCTCTCGCGCGATGCGATCGGCACGGTCGAGGCGGTCGGGCCGGTACTTCACGTGGAGCAGCACTCCTTGCATCTGGTAGCCGGTCAGGTTCTCCAGCCAGATGTTGCTGCCGGCATGGCCGGCTGCGAAGCTCACTGTCGCCACGGTACTGGCGCCGAGGTGAGCGGCCGCGAGGACGCCAACAGCCATCGCGCGCAGTGGACGGTAAACGGGAGCCGCCCCGAGGCGGCCCACGAGCGGCAACGCGGGTTCGCCCGCTGCGACGCCGGGCGTGTGCGCGCAGAGGCGTCTGACCGCGCGCACCACTCCCACTGCGAAAGGTACCAGCGCCAGCACCAGTGGCGGGACGTACAATCGGAAATCGACCGGCGCCGCACCCGCAGAGCTGAACCGTGACACGCAAAGGAAACCGGTGAACACGCCCAGGTAGACGATGAAGAAAGCCTCGCGTGCGCGCAGGGTCGCATCGCGGGCTATCCGATCGGCCGGAGCGACAGGATCCGCCGGCGCGACGAGAAGCGCGACTCGTAGCAGCGAGACGAGAACGCCGAGGTGGAGCGGCACGGCAAAGGCGAGCGCGAGCGCGATCACCGCCGGTGCCGAGAGCAGTGGCGCGTTGAACAGTAGCGTCGCGCCGGTCGGGATATCGCGCACGCCCAGCAGCCAGAGCTTTTGCGCCGTCGTCTGCGGTACCCACAGGTCGAGCGGCTGGCCGCGGCCGAACATCTCAGCCACCCGCCCCAGCCCGGTAAAGCCTTCGTGAACGTTGTAGGCGAGCCACGGAAGCATCCCAAGGACGCCTCCTGCTACGGCAGCAGCGAGCTCACCGGGTCTGGGAAGTCCGCGCAGAGCGACCCAGACCAGTGCGCAGGCCGCGAGCGTGAGCCCGGTCGTGTAGCAGAACCAGAGCCCGAGCCCCGCCGTCAGGCCCAGCGCGGCCCAGGTAGCGTGCGTGCGCGTGCGCGACCACAGCAGGCGCATCGAGAGCAGGATCAGCACGAGGCTCGGGAGCAGCGACTCGCTGTGGCTGCCCATCAAGGTCAGCCCCCAGTAGGCAGCGACCGGCGGGCCGGCGAGGTAACCGGCGCTGGCGACGATCGCGGTAGAGCGATCGAAGGCCTTGCGTGCCAGCACATACAGGACCGCCAGCGTCGCACAGGAGTACAGCACGGCGGTCATCTTCATGACGAAGGCGGTCTGGCCGAACAGCTTCATGAGCCCTGTCGCGAGCAGGATCATGAGCAGCGAGCCCCCTTGGTAAGGATCGGCCTGATAGGTTGCCAGCGAATGGAAGGGTCGATGCAACAACTCGTTGGCAGCTATCCAACGATAGGTCTCTTCCCAATAGATCGAGCTGGCCTGGGCGGTGGCGAGCCACAGGATACGGCTCGCCACGAACGCGAGCAGAATCGCTGCCAGCACGGCGCCGTCACGCCTGTCCAAGCGGTCCAGAGCCTGCTGGGGACCATCCGCGATGAGACGAAGGCGACCGACTTCAGTCACGGAAGATCCCTCATCATATCGGTCTCGTCGCGCGAATTCTTTCATTCGATGAAAGAATTGCAATGATGGCCGCGACGGCGCTTGCTGGCAGTGGGTTGCGTAGCGACTCCGGGCGCGTGTCAGAGACCATGGCGACCTACAGCTGTCCTGCGAAGATAAACCTTGCGCTGAGTGTGGATCGCCTCCGGCCAGGTGAAGGTTACCATCGGTTGTGCTCGTGGATGGTGAGGGTGTCGCTGCGTGACGACTTGCTGCTGGAGCGAGCTACCGATTCGTGCTGCTTCACGATGGAGTGGGCCGAGGACGCACCGAGCCCGAGCCCGATCGACTGGCCGATCGACAAGGACCTCATGGTCCGCGCGCACCGGTTGTTGCAGCGGCACGCCGGGCGGGAGCTCGCGGTGAGGGCGTCGCTGCGCAAGCGCATTCCTGTGGGCGCCGGCATGGGCGGCGCGTCGAGCGACGCGGCGGCAATGCTCGCCGCGCTCGACAGCCTCTTCGAACTGAAGACGGATACGGGCGACCTCACGCGGCTGGCCTCGAGCCTCGGCAGCGATGTGCCCTTCTTCCTAGGTGCGCCTTCGGCGCTGGTGGCGGGCTTTGGAGAGGCGATCGAAGACCTCGCCGCCGAGCAGACGATCCATCTGGCGCTGATCCTTCCGTCGCTGCAGTGCAACACAGCGGCAGTTTATAGGGCCTATGACGAGTTGAAGCCCACCGCCGCGCTCGATGACGCAGCCGTCCGGCGGCTGGCCCGAACGCGGCCGCTGCCGCCGGACGGCCCGTTCAACGACCTGGCGGAAGCTGCATTCACCGTCGAACCTCGCCTGCGCGAGCTGCGCGACCGTTGCGCAAGGAGCCTCGGGCGGCCGGTACACGTAACGGGGTCCGGCGCGGCGATGTTCGTGGTGGCCGAAGACGCGGCGAGTGCACGCGCGCTTGCCAGCGAGATCCGAGCCTCAGGTACGGCCGCGATAGCGGTGGCCACGCTGTAGCGGGACAACCGGCGGCGCTCCCGGAAAGAGGGCGGCGCGGCTCACGCGCACTGTTCCATGCGTCTCTTGAACGCCAGTAGCCCGTCGCGAGCCGGCAGCAGCCGCGTTCGCAGCAACGCCTGGGTGCTGCGGTTGTCGACGCCGCCGTACACCGGTCGAGCTGCGGTCTGCCCGAGTTCCCGGGTGGGCGTGGGCCGGAGAAACGACGGGTCGAGTTCGAGGATCTCGGCGGCCAGATGTGCGAAATCCGTGCGCGCCAGGAAGTCCGGACCCACCGGGTGCGCGATGCCGACGAAGTCGAGTTCGGCCAGTTCCTTGACCGCATCCGCGAGGTTGTCGACGTAGGTCGGCGTGCCCCACTGGTCGCAGGGGACGCGCATCGGCTCCCCGCGCCGCCCCTTGTCGAGCAACGCCATGATGAAATTCTTGCCCTGAGGGTGGAACCCGAACACGCCGCAGACACGCGCGATCACGTAGTTGTCGAGGTTCTGCTGGATGAAGACCTCGGCCTCGAGTTTGTGCCTGCCGTAGACGCTGAGCGGATCGGGAGGCGATTCCACCTGCGCCGGTCCGATCTCGCCGTTGAAGACGTAGTCCGTCGAAAAGTAGAGATACCGTGCGCCCACGCGCCGGGCGGCGCGGGCGACATTGACGGTGCCGGTGACGTTGATCTGGTAGGACTCGTCGATTTCCGTTTCGCAGCGGTCCACGTTGGGCTGCGCTGCGGGGTGGATTATGAGCCTGGGTTCGAGCCGATCCACCAGCGCATCGACCGCCCCGGCGTCGCGCACGTCGAGCCGTTCGAGGCCGGGCGTCGCGGTACGGCAGTAAGTTCCGGCTGCAGTTTCACCGTACACCCGCCGCAAGGCCCCGCCGACGAAGCCCGAGGCACCGACGATGAGAACATCGGGTCGCATCATGGTGTCGCGCGCTGCGGGCGGGTGGCGATCGCGGCCAGAGAGACGCCGATGGGGAGACCGCAGCGCACCGCGATCTCCGCTTCGGCCCGGTAGACGCCTCGCAGCAGGCTGTTGATCGGGGCGGGCACGACGCCGAGATCCGCACCGTCGCCCTCGGTTCCGGTCAGTCGCCGGGCCCACCGCACCGCCACGGCGGGGATGAATATCGCACAACTGGCCCAGCCAAGAGACTCGAGCCGCAGCCCGCTGCCTTCGAGCAGACGCCTCAGCGTGCGTCGGGTGTAGCGCCGTTTGTGTTCGAGGACTTCGTCGTGGCGGCTCCACAGCGACGGCCAGGCCGGTACGTGGATGGCCAGCGCGCCTCCCGGAGCCAGCACGCGGGCGAGGTCGCGAACGAAGGCCGCGTCGTCGTCGATGTGCTCGAGGATGTCGTAGGCGGTCACGATGTCGAAGGCGCCGTCTCGGAACGGAAGCTGCGGCGCCGCGGCGGCGACGGTGCGCAGGATCCCGCGCGAGCGGACGAAGCCGAGTGCGTCCAGACTGCGGTCGCAGGCCAGAACGTCGCCGTAGGATGCCAGCTCGACGGCGTTGGCCCCGGCTCCGCAGCCGACGTCGAGGATGCGAAGCCCCGGCCTTGCCAGGCGATCGCCGAGCAGGCGGCGCATCAACAGGCGCTTGCCGGAGAACCACCAGTGGTTGGCCTCGACGGCGTACATCTGCGCGATTTGTTCTGCTTGCACGAGCCGAGTCTCTCCGCTGCGCTGGCCTCGGCGTTTGCGGCCTCGACGCAGCCAAGACGAGGCAGGGTGTCCCGCGCGGGCCTCGCCGTCAATACGGCCGGCGGCGACGGCCTGCTGGTCGCCCGAGAAGGATGACGCCGGCGGTCCCATGGCGTTTCTCTCATGAGAGGTCTTAGGGCAAAGTCGAGCGCTGCGCGGCGGGCCTTTCCTCTTCCCGGCGCGCGTGATCGCGGCTTCGGGTAAGGAGTCGCGGGGCGCGGGACCACACTCGACGATGTTCGGAACCTATCGCTACGTGTTGGCACTGATGGTGGCCTGCGGCCACATCCAGTTCCAACTGTTCGGGCGCCCCAACTGGCTCGGCCTCTACGCGGTGTTCGGGTTCTACACCCTGAGCGGCTACCTGATGACCCGTGTGCTTCACGAGACCTACGGCTACACTGCGCACGGATTCCTTCACTACATCACCAATCGAGCGCTGCGCATCCTTCCTCCGTACTGGCTCGCGCTGTTGTGGACCATCGCCCTGTTGATGATTCTCCCGGACGCTGCCGGGCAGGCGGCATGGTTGGTTCACCTTCCAACGACCGTGATCGGGTACGCACGCAACTTCGCTCTGGTTGGAATGCATATGGACTTCCACCCGGCGTTGGTGCCGACCGCGTGGTCGCTGCACGTCGAGGTCATCTTCTATCTGATGATGGGGATCGGTCTGTCGGCGTCGTCGCGGCGTGCGGCGGTGTGGCTGGGCGCGAGCGCCGCGTGGACCGTCTGGGCCGTCGCGTCCGGCATACCGTTCGGTGACCGGTACTCGAACGTGCTGGGAGCGTCTCTGCCGTTCAGCACCGGCGCCGTGCTGTATTTCCTGCGCAACGGTCACCGGCGGTGGATGCTGCTTGCCCCGATCGCGTTTGTGCCTCACGCACTGGCCGCTCCGTGGATCTGGCCCGACGTCCAGTTGGCCGGATTCTACGTGTCCTACCTGCTAGCGGCGGTCTCCGTGCTGGCGCTGGTTCCGCTGCGCGCCTCGCCTCGGTGGCGGGCATTGGATCGCCGGCTCGGAGACCTGTCGTACCCGATCTTCCTGTTGCACACACAGGTGAGCTTCCTGGTCGCGAAGCTGTGGCCTCACTACAGTTCGTTGCTCGCGCTCTTCGTGCTCACGCTGCCGGTGCTGCACGTCTTCGCGGTTCTGGTCCATTGGTGCGCGGTGTCGAGCGTGGAAAATCTTCGCGACCGGGTGCGATCCGCGTCTGTCGCGTCGCAGGAGGGACGCTGAGCGTGGCGGCTGCGAGTTCGCCGCAGTCGAAGTCCGTTCGCCCAGTGCGCCCGGCGGTCAAGTGGACGGTGCGGATAGGCGCGGTCGCTTTCGGTCTGTTGCTCGGTGCGGCGGCCGCCGAGGGAGTGTTGAGGATGGCGGCACGCGCCGGGATGACGGGTGGTCCTCCGCAGCGCCCGCGCGACGCCGACATTGCGGGGCTGCCGTCGATCGAGGGAGTGTTCTCGCTGGCCAAGCGCAACCAGCGCGCGAACTACCGAGGGGCCCTGTATTTCACCAACAGCGAAGGCTTTAGAGGCCCCGAGTACGCCAAGACCAAACCGCCCGGAACCTTCCGCATCGAAATGATCGGCGACTCCTTCACGATGGGCTCGGGTGTGCGCGTCGAACAGGCTTATCCCGCGCTGGTGGAATCGGCGCTGAATGCTGCCGGGGAGGCGCGTCGCTACGAAGTGCTCAACCTGGGATTGTCCGGTCTGAGCCTGCGCGGAATCATCGAGCAACGGTTGCTGCCCGTGGGCCTCGCGTACGATCCGGACATGCTGGTCTACGGGTTCACGGTCAACGACTTGGAGGGCCCGGCGTACCAGCGTATCGCCAGGGTTCCCGGCGAACCGTCGGGTTCGCTGCTTTTCGACCTGATCCACGAGCGCTGGGATTACGTTCGCGACATCGTGTGGCCATCTCGGTCGTCGTACGTGCGGGAGCTCGATGACAACTTCTTCCGTACTCCGGCAGCGTGGCGCGCGTTCGAAGACGACCTCGATCGTCTGGCGACGATTGCCGGAGAACGTGGTGTCTGTGTGACGGTGTTGCTCCACACCCAGCTCACCGCGTTGAACTCGCTGCATCCGTTCTTGCGGCACTACGATGCCGTGGCGAGAGCGGCACGCGCCCGGGGAATGTTCGTGGCCGAGTCGTTTCCGTACTTCGAGGGCGTCGACGACGACCAGTACATGTGCGGAGTCTTCGACCCTCATCCCAATATTGCCGGCCATCAGGTGCTCGCCGAGGCCCTGCTGCATCGGCTGAGAGAGCTGCCGGCCGAGTGCTGGAGAGAACGGTGAAGTTGGCAGCCCCGCGTTGTTGCGCGACTCTGGCCGCGCTTGGCGTCTTTGCCACGGGTATCGTCGGTTGCGGGTCCCGGGTCGAGGTCATGCGAGTTCTCGCGCGTTTTGCGGATGCCGGGTATCGCGCGCGGTCTGTGGTCGAGACGGGAGCACCGGTTTCCGAGACGGACCAGTACGAAGCAACGCCGCCTAGACGTCCGCTCGTCGCGACGATCGCGGGCGATACGCGCTCGGTGATGGTCGCACCGGACCGGCGCTCCATCGTCTGGTGGCGCTCGGCTTCGGTTTCGCAAGACGGGCACGTTCGTGGGGTCGCGAAGCTGAAAGTTGCGTCGGTCGCGGGCCAGCGCGTGTTGTTGGCGCCGATTGCGCGCGGGCAAGGAGATTGGTTCCAGCTACCCCACCAGATCGTGACCGCCGGGCCGGGGCTCCAGGAGTTGCGGCTGGATCTTGCGGTGCCCGCTGGGTACGCGGGCGCTCGGTTGATGGTGATCGTGTACGCCGTGGCGCTGGAGTGGGCACCGCGGACGTTGATCACTCTGCCGGCGGTGCGGGTTCCCGCCGGCGGCGACCTCGCGTTCGCCACCGGCGTTCTCGAAGAGGCGTGGGACCAGGGGCCGGTGCGCTTTAGGGTCCAGGTCTGTCACGGCGCGGATTGCGCCGAAGTGTACGCGAAGGAAGTCGATCCGCGCGACGGGAAGGCCGGCAAGTGGCAGGATGAGTCCGTCTCGCTCGAGCGTTTTGCCGGACAGGACGTCTCGATCGTTCTTCGCACCGAATACCAGCCGGCTAACGACGGGGCCTTCTCGTTCCCACTGTGGGCGAACCCCACGTTGCGCTCCCGCGAGCTGGTGCGCCGCCGCCGCCCGAACCTCATTCTGCTGTCGGTGGATACTCTGCGCGCGGACCGTCTTCCCACCTACGGCCACGATGGCGACACGGCTCCTTTCATGAAGGAGCTTTTCGGCGATCGGGGCCTGGTTTTCGAAAATTGCGTTGCTGCCGCGACCGCGACTCCTCCCTCGCACATGACCATGCTTACCGGACTTCAACCCTCCGAGCATGGGTTGACGACCGGCAACGAGGCAGTGGCGGAGTGGATCCCAACCGTTGTCGATGCGTTTCGCGCGCAAGGTATGGAAACCGCCGCGGTGACCGAGGACGGATGGCTCGGGATCCAGTACGGTTTCGGCCGCGGCTTCGACGTCTACTCCGAGAACAAAAGCCCCGACGTCATGAACCCCATCGGGCAAGTGGACAGCACGTTCGCCGCTGCCAAGCGCTGGCTGGCGGTGCACCGCGACGGCGAGTTCTTTCTGTTCCTACACACCTACCAGGTTCACCGCCCCTATGCGCCTCCGCAACGCTATCGAGAAATGTTCGGGGGCGCCGCGCGTGCAGATGCCGGTCTTCCGCGCGAACGCACAGAAGAACTGCCTCTCTACGATGGCGAGATACGTTACGTCGATGATGAACTGCGCGACCTGTTCGCCGAACTCGAGCGTCTCGGAATCGCCGATCAGACGCTTTTCGTGCTCACCTCGGATCACGGCGAGGGTTTTCTCGAACACGGGTTCGTCCAGCACGGCGCGTACTTGAACGAGGAAGTCACGCACGTTCCGCTGATGATTCACGGGCCCGGAGTGCCGGTGGGACGGCGGATCTCGTCGCCGGTCGGGCACGTGGATCTGGCGGCGACGCTGGCGGGACTCGCGCACGTCGAGTTCGATGGGAGAGGCCAGGGGAAAGACCTCTCGGATCTGGTTCGAGGCCGCGCGGACGAGAGCGTGCTCGACGGGCGCGTGTACTTCACCGAGTCGTGGGGGAGTGTCGTGTTCGGTCCCGGGAACGAGACTCACCCGTTCTTCCCGCCTGCTTTCGCCGTGCGCCAGGGATCGCGCAAGCTTGCGCGTTATAGCGACCAGAGCGGGGCTCGACGGTACGAGTTCTACGATCTGACTGCGGATCCGCTCGAACTGAGCGATCGTTACGATGACGCGCACGCGCCGCGTGACCTGGCGTTCTTGCTCGAACAGTATCCCGGCCTGGCCGCCAGGCGCCGAGACGAGTTGGAAAGCGCCCGGGGCGCCGTTGGCGCTCTCCAGCCGGACGCGCCGGGGCTCGATCCCTTGCAGGAAGAGAAGATGCGTGCGCTAGGTTACCTCAACTAGGGCTTGCTGCCTTCGGTTTTCCGTCCGCCGGTTCCATGGTACCCAGATACATGACGGTTCGCGCAATCCGGAAAGAGCGCGCTTGGCTGCATCGCCCGGTTCGACTCCTGACCAACAGCCGTTGGATTCTACGCCTTCTGATCTGCGCGGCGGTAGTCGTGCTGGCGTCGTGCCGGGCTTTCGAGGCGCCGCGCCAGCGCGTGCTCATCGTCGGGATCGACGGCGCTTCGCCGCGCGTTCTCGACACCATGTTTTCCATGGGCAAGCTCGAGAACCTCAAGGCTCTTGCCGATGCCGGTACGTATGGTCCTCTTCGTTCGGAGACGCCGTATCTCCTCTCCCCGCGGGTATGGACGACGGTCGCGACGGGGATGATTCCCGACAAGCACCTGATTGACGGGTGGGTCAAGGTCGCAAAGGATGGGACCGCCGGCTTGTTCTACAGTTCGGATCGACGTGGGCACGCGCTGTGGAACATCGTTTCCGATAGCGGCAAGCGAGTGGCTGTCGTCAACTGGCTGGTCACCTACCCACCCGAGAAAGTGAACGGCATCATCGTTTCCGATCACACTTTGCCGGGCGAAGTCGAGGGTAAGAAATACATCGGCGAGATCTTTGCGAAAGGGCGTGGCGCCGAGTTCCGCGGCGTCGAGAGCGCGGGGTCGGGCACCAGTCCGATCTATCCGGAAGAGTGGAAGAAGGCCGTGCTCGACTCCAGGCACGAGAAGGCCGTGCTCACCAAGGTCGCCAGTCCCTTCCGGGAGGGCGCGGCGATCGGCTTCGATCCGTTTCTCCACAATCTGCGCGACTTCTGGAATACCGACCAGCGTCTGGCTTCGATCACGCTGGAGATCCTCGAACGCGAGCGCCCCGACGTGACGATGGTTCTGCTGCAGGGCATCGATCGGATGTCGCACTTCCTGTTCGGCTGCCTCGACGACCCGGCCAAGTATCCGCCGACCTTCCAGCCCACGCCCGAGCAGCGCATCAACTGCCAGAGCGCTCTCTACGACTACTACGAGTTCAGCGATCAGCTCATCGGCCGGCTGCTCGAGTATTTCGACGACGACGACCTGATCATGGTGCTCTCGGATCACGGGTTCGAGAGCGGCTTCAGCGAATTCCGTACCGGAGACCACTCGACCGAGGCAGCTCAGGATGGAATTTGCGTGGTACGTGGTCCGCGGGTGATCAAGCATGGACCGGTTGCACCGATGACAGTGGCCGACGTGACGCCGACTGTTCTGGCGTGGATGGGGCTTGCGCAGGCGCTGGACATGGATGGTAAGCCGGCGCCGTTTCTCGAGCCCGGGCCGGCGATCCAGTCTGTGCCGACCTACGACACCAAGCCGATCGAGCGGCTCGGCGACGGCAAGTCGGGCGCCGAACCTCAGGTCATCGAGCAACTCCGCAGTCTCGGCTATATCGAGTAGGACACGATCACGCGTGTGGGACTCGCGCGTCGGCGGCAAGCTACACCGGGAAATCTTCCCGGAGGTTTGCCGTTGACCATCGCGGCGGCGCCCGCCGGCCAGCGCCACTCGGCCATCGATTGGGTGAAGGCCCTGGCGATCGTCTCCGTCGTCATGACCCACTCCGGTTCCGGGGCGTTTCCGAGAACCCCCGGCTACACAGTCTGGGACGCACTGTTTGCGCACACGCTGGCGAGCTTCCACGTGCCGTGCCTGTTCATGGTTTCCGGCTACCTGTACCGCAAGCCGTACGCGCTCGGTTGGAGGGCCGTTGCAGCGCGCTTGGAGCGCATCGTTCCCGCGTACCTGGTGGCGTCGGTCGTGGTGTTGATTCTCATGCCGTGGAGGGCACCTACGTGGAGCGCGGCGGTTGTCGCCTTGCTGGGCGGCGATGCGCTTTCGATCTACTACTATGTTTTCCTGTTGGCGCTGTTCGTCGCGACGTTGCCGCTGCTGTCGCGGCTGTCTCTGCGCACGATGCAGGCGACGGTCTGGGGCCTGCTGGCGGCGCTGGTCGCGATCTGCGCGCTGCCACCATTGGTGCTCAGCCACGATATCTTCTGGTCGCTGCGCAATCCGGTCGAGTCGTTCGCGCTAGGGTATTTCCTGCTCGGCTGGATCGCGGCAGCACCGGCCGGCGCGCTCACACGGTGGAGTGCGCGCCTGCGGCTCGGGCTCACCGTCGTCGCGGCCGCCGCGTGGCCGGTCTGCGTGGCGCTGGGATCGCCGTATCCGACCATTCTGCTGGCGAAGGTCCCGTACGCGGCGGCGGTCTGGACCCTGGCTTGGTTCCTGTTCGAATCGAAGCCGGTCCCGGCGGCCGTGAGGCGTCTGAGCGATGCGAGTTACGGCGTGTTCCTGTACCACTACCTGATCCAGGAGCCGCTGCGCGGCCCGCTGCAGTCGTGGCCGGCCGGAGCGCGCATGGCGGTGCTGGTCGTCGCGGGCGTTGCGGGATCGCTGCTGCTCGGGGCCATGCTGCGCAAGATAGCGGGGCCTCGCGTCGCGCGACGCCTGTTCGGTTTCTGACCTGTCACGCCGGCCCGGCGCCGGCGACTCGATTGCTCGACCGCTGCGTCCGACGAGCCGCTTGTGTTTCCCGGCCGCGGGTCGCTAGATGCGCTGCATCGGCTCGCCGTGCCGGTGGCGTCGTTGCCCTGCTCCGACCGCAGGGTGGCCCAGGAGTGTGGGATGATGTGCGATCACGACTCATTCCCGAAGAGAGCGGCTGTCCGGCGCTTCGTGCCCGCGTGGTGGCTCGCTGCGCTTGCCGCGGTGGTCTGGCCGGCCGTAGTCGTGCCGGGCTCGGCGGCGGCCGCGGCCTGCGGAAATGGCATCGTCGAGACGGGCGAAGAGTGCGACGACGGCAACCTCGACGATTCCGATACCTGCCTGAGCGACTGCAGCGTGAACCCCGCCTGCGGAACTCTCACCGGAACCTGGCGAGAGTCGAGGATGGGGTCGACGGTGGAATTGTTCGAGGAGCCGGGAGGGCTCCTGCACGGCGCGGGAGGCATCGACATTTTCGGCTCGGACGGTTCGATGCTGATGGTGGGTGACGGCACCCGCAGTGGCACGGCCGTGAACTGGCTCGGTCACGGCGCGACGTGGAGTGCGTGCGACTGGCTGCTGTTTCCGCAGTGGTTCTGGAACGGCGGTCTGGCGCTGATTCGCGTGTCGCGTTCCGCATGCGGTGACGGAGTGCTGGACTCTGGCGAAGCGTGCGACGACGGCAACGCGCACAATGCCGATGGGTGCAATTTCTACATTTTCGCGCCCCCGGAGGCTGCGCCGTACTGCGGTCCGGGGATGTCCGCCGAGTTCTGCGTCACGGTGCCGGCCGGCTGTGGCAACGGCGTCGTCGATCCCGGCGAAGCCTGCGACGACGGCGATGCGTCCGCCTGTGACCAGTGCACTCCTCAGTGTACTCCTGCGTGCGGGGACGGGATCGTCGGTCCAGGCGAGGAGTGTGACACCGGTGGACTCTCGCCATCGTGCTACGCGGACTGTACCTGGCGGGGCTGCGGCGACGCAGTCACCGACTCCGAGGCCGGCGAGCAGTGCGACGACGGCAACACCGTTTCCTGCGACGGTTGCTCATCTTCGTGCGGCGACGAAATCGGCTGGGTTTGCGGCGACGGCATTGCCGACCCGGCTTGCGGCGAGAGCTGTGACGGCAACGATCACAGCGGCTGCGACGGACTGTGCGACGCCAACTGTGCGTGCGCGCCGTTTTGCGGCAACGGGCGCGTCGAGGCCGGCGAAGAGTGCGACGACGGCAACACCGACCACGCCGACACCTGTACCGGCGACTGCACGGTGAATCCCGACTGCGGCGGACTCACCGGTACCTGGACCGTTGACGCCGACGGTTCCGTCGTACAGATCGACGAGGCTGCTGGCGGTGCGTTCACCAGCGCGGGCGGTGTGTACGATCGCGGTGATCCGCTACACAGAGCGACGTACGTGGGTAGCGGATTGCGTCAGGTGACATCGGTTACCTGGTTCGGCACTGCGGGGGTCTGGCCTCGTTGCGACGCGCTCGTCTTCCCGAACTACCGCGGCCTCGGCAGTGAACTCGCGCTTACCCGCGTCACGCGCGGCATTTGCGGCGACGGCGTGCTGGATGCTGGCGAAGCTTGCGACGACGGTAACACCGCTGCGGCGGACGGTTGTCGACCGTACAGTTTCCTGCCCGATCCGACCTGTGCTGCCGCGATGCCGGTACGGTTCTGCACGCAGGCGACGATCGGCTGCGGGGACGCAGCTCGTACCGGCGACGAAGCCTGCGATGGCGGAGACCCCTACGGTTGCGATGCATGCTACCCGGACTGCACGCTCGCCTGCGGCAACGACATCGTCGATCCTGGCGAGGCATGCGACGGTCCGAGCGCTACTTGCGACCCGGATTGCACCGCCGCGCTCTGCGGCGACGGCGTCGTGAACGCGCTGGCCGGAGAAAGCTGCGACGACGGCGCAACGGCACCGTGCGACGGCTGCTCGCCGGCCTGTCAGAGCGAGCGGGCCACGGTGTGCGGCGACGGCATCGTCGACGCGGGCTGTGGCGAGCAATGCGAGGACGGCAATAGCGACGACGGCGACTGTTGTTCGGCGTCGTGCCGTCTGGATCCCCCCGGCGCGGTCTGTCCGGACACAAACGCCTGCAATGGCATCGAGACCTGCGATGGGTCGGGCCACTGCCTGCCAGGGACTGCGCCGGACTGCATCGATACCGATCCCTGCACCCAGGACTACTGCGACGATATCGCGGGGTGCCAGTTCGCGCCGAATCCGTTGCCGGTCTGCAACGAGGCGCCGGAGCAGCGCCTCGTCATCCGTCGCGATGACGCCGATCTGCCCTCGGGCAGGATCACGTGGACTTGGACCCGCGGCGCTGAGTCGAGCCTCGACGAACTCGGCGACCCCGCGGCGGATACTTGGTACGCGCTGTGCGTGTACGATTCCTCGCACGGGATCTGGGATGAACGATTGGTTACGTTCGTCGGTGCGGACCCGAACCTATGGAAGGATCGTGGTGTGCGCGGCGTGCTGTATCGAGACCCTGTTGGCCACAGCCGCGGCGTCAGGACTTTGCGCCTCGTGCCGGGTCCGGTGGCCAAACCACGGTTGACCCTGAAGATAGGCGGTCCTCGCAGCGTGCTTCCGACACCCACGCCCGCCAGCGGTGAGTTCTACTTCGATCAATCGCCGGCGGTAATCGTCCAGTTGGTCAACGCGGAGGGAGCCTGCTGGGGAGGCGAGTTTACCGACTCGCGCGAGAACAGCGGGCTGCGTTTCGAGGCGACGATCCGAGCGCCGGCGCCATAGCGCGTTCAGCGCTGGCCTCGATCCTGCGGCGACGGCTCCGCACGAGTGGCGGCGGCGGCCTCGTCGTCTCCTGCTTCCAGATCCGGCGGAACCGGTGGGCCGAAGTTCTCGGCGAAATCCGGGGACTCGATCCACGCCGCGTTCCACATGACACTGAGTCCGAGCAGGTCCAGGGCTCTCGGTGGCAACTCGCCGTCGATGCGCGAGCGCAGCAGCAAAGTGATGACCTGTCCTTCGAACGGCGACAGATCCAGCGAGAATTCCTCGCCAGCGTCGGCGCCCCAGGAACTCTCCATGGACAGAGGTCGCCCGGTTCGCATCAGCGCCGTCGGTTGTCCTTCATCCGGGAAGAGCCAGACCTCCGCATGGAAGTCCGCTTCGGCGATCGCCGGGACAGGTTGGCGCATCTCGACCGAGAACCGCAGACGCGCGCGCGCCGGTACCTGAATCTGACAAATGGTGATCGCCTGGTTGCGGGTTCCCCAGGCTGCGATGTACGAGTGGTAAAGCGTCTGGAACAAGAACTGTTCCTGGACGAACTGAGAGGGTCTGCCTCCAGGTCGGATGTCGCAGTACCGGACGAGCGGTGCTTTGGGGATGTCCGGCAACGGCTCGCTGCGTCGTATCAGGATCTGGTTGCGCTTACCGCCGATCGACAACACCGGCCGGAAGTTACGATACAGGTAGTCGGTCAGTTCGGGCGCATAGCGCGGCATGCCGACCGGGTCCGCGAAAAAATTGTTGTAGTCGGCCAGGATCAGCCTGACTCCGGCACGTTCGATTTCGTCGACGACGCCGCGGCCTCTGTCTTCTCCTATGTGCACCGAATAGTAATTGTAGTAGCGCGTCGGCATCCGTCGCTCGGCCAGGAACGTGATCATCGACAGACCCGGCATCGCCATTACCGGTTCGTTCTTGGTGGTGAGGTTGCTGAGCAATTCAACCTCGTAGTCGATCATCTGCGCGGTCAACGGTTCGACCAGAACCCCGGCTCGTGGCGCCGCGATTTCGGTCGACATCGCTTTGCGAAGGTTGTTGCCCCAAACCGCGGCGAATGCCGTGTATGCGCAAACCAGCAAGACACAGCTCAGCGCAGCCGCCATTCTGGTGGCGCTCACCCGCCAGCGCCCCGCGCCGAAACTCAGCGCGGCGGTCGCCACCGCCAGCGTCAGGACGGGCTGGTAGACGTTGATGAGGTGGTTGAAATCCGCCCGCGGAAAGACGCCGAGGAAGCATGACGCACTGAACACCGAGAGAGCGAGCAGGGCGCGCTGCGGGCGCGACGAACCGCGCAGCTGCACGAGACCGCGAAGCGCTACGATCGGGAACAGGAACGGCGGCAGCCAGTAGAGCGCGACGTGGAGAAGTTCGACGAGCGTGATCACGAAGTGGTGCCACTTGTAGGCGATGGCCATGCTGCCCATCGGCACCGCCATGTAGATGAATCCGGTCGCGGTCCACAGGCGGTTGCGTCGCCACACCTCGGAAAAAGGAAGGTACGGGATGGCGTGGGCATCCGCGAAACCGTGGAACGGGCGCACGACCAGGGACTGGAACGCAGCGTCGAGGGCACCCTGCCAGGCGAGGAGGGCCACGATCGGCAGGACGACCAGTATCGCTCCGGCGGCCGCTGCCGTGGTTCCCCGTGCGAAGGCGAGGAGCACGCGTCGCAGTGGCGTACCGCTCTCGGCGCACGCGTACAGGTCGAGCAACACGGCGCCGCCGCAGCCCGCCAGCGCGAACACGCCGTAGTTCTGCTTGAAGACGAGCGAGAGTCCGCACAAACCGCCGCAGGCGACGAGCCAGAGCGTGTCGCGCTTGCGCATCCAGGAAAGCACGCACGCGAAAGCGGCCATCGCGGCCAGCATCGAGTACGGCGAGTAGAAGGAGAAGGTCCACGCCGGAAACGCCCAGACCGAGAACACGCCGATGAGGATCGCCGCGAAGTCGCCCCACAGGGCTCCGCCGATCTGCGCAACGATCCGTCGCGACAGCCACATCGTGGCGAGCAAGCAAAGCCCGGCCGCGACTCGCGTCGCGAGCACGCTCGGTCCGGTGACCGAGAAGATGCCGGCCAGGAGATACCAAACACCGGGAGTGACGAACAGGTCGAGATCGCGGTACGGCACCTTACCGTTCACGATCTCGAGCGCCTGCGACAGCAGATATCCTTCGTCAGCGAGCGTGAGGGAGCGGCGGCACAAGTTTGCGACGACCGCCGCGGCCACGGCCCAGCCTGCGCAGCGAACGGCGGCGAGCACGAGGCGACGTATTCGGGTCGGCGAGTCCACGGCGTTCACGAGGGTCGCTTTCGTCGAAGGAACTCCCATGCAGTTCCTTCGACGTTGAGCTCACGGATGTTGGCGAAGTTGGTCTGCAGGTACTGTGCGAGGCGAGGAAACAGTCGTTCAAAGCTGGCGAACTGCACGTACATCCTGGAGTTCAGCACTACACAGTCGACGCGCCGGTCGCGGAGGCCGGCCACCAGCACCTCGTCGCGTACGTCGCCCGGGATCACGAGATCGTAGGGTGTCGGGTTCGTGCGCGCGCTGGTGACGTAGAGAAGAGGCATGTCGGGCGCTACGAATACGGCGGTTCCGGGCGGCGCGCACGCCCTCAGGAAGTCGTCCGCGTTCCGGTACAGCGAAGCCTCGCGCCGGGACACCCGCAAGGTCGCTCCCGGGAGCCGCATCGGCTCCGAGTACCAGCGCCTCAGATCGAGCATCGCGGCGGCGCCGACCAGCAAGATCACCCCGCCGAAAGTTGCCGCGACCTTGGTCAATCCCGACGCTACAGCGGGCCGCCGAGTGCGGATCGCACGTAGTACCAACGTGATGGCGGCGGCATCGATCAGTAACAAGGTCGGATAGACCGCGACCAGGTGAGACCAGATCGCCGAAGGGAAGATCCCGAGGAAGAACACGGGGGCGAACAACGTCACGGCGCGGGCCGTGCGGCGCACCTCTGCGTCGCGGTGACGGGAAAGCCTCCATGCACAAAGGGGCGCGATCGCGAGCGCGAAATAGGCGCTTGCGTAGCCGGCCCGGATTGCCAGCGATATGACGCGCGGGCTACCCCACGGGTGCCCCCGTACCAAGTACCCGAAGAGCAGTCCGGGCGAATAAAGGAACAGGAATCTCCCGTCGGTGCTTGGGTGCGAACCGAAGACAGGCGGGAGCGGCTGGTCGAAAGCCTCGATCTGACCGCGGAAGATCGTAAGAAGGGTGCAGCTGACGAAGGATGGGAACGCGCCACTGCACGCGATCGCGAGAGCGGCGGTGGCGCCGATGCTCGAGCCGCCGAGGACCGGAAACGCGAGAGCGCGAAGGAGCGGTTTGTCGGCCAACGCGCTGTCGCGCCTGTTCCATACCAGCGAAGCGAACACCGCCAGCAGCGCCAGGGCGCCGTAGTTCTGCTTGAACAGCACGCAGACTCCCAGGCTCAGGCCCGTCAGTACGCCGTCGAGAGGCCGCGCGGTCGCGAGGTACCGTCTCGCCATCAACAATGCGCACAGAGCGGCCAGCAGCGACAGCGAGGAGTAGGCGAGCATGGTGAAGACCGGGAAGCTCACCACGACCAGGATCATGTATCCGATCGGAACCAACCACCGGGCGCGGCCGGGGGCCAACGGGCGAACCAGCGCGAGCAGGCATGCAGCGGTCGCCGCGTTGACGACCAGTTGGGTCCAGCGCAGCACCAGGACGTCGGTTCCGAAGACGCGAAACAGTGCGGCCGCGAGCCAGTAGATGCCCGGGAAGATCCCGGTGTAGACGTCACGATAGAGGACTTCGCCGGACAGCAGGCGCTGGCCGATGGCGGTTACCTGTCCCTCGTCCAGTGAGACCACGCTCCGGTCTACGAATGGGATCTGGGCCAGCGCGGCGACGACTGCGGTGCGGATCGTTTCGGGGATCCGTCGCCAGAAGGCTGACACGAAGTTCACCGATACTTCCGTGCTATGCGCCACAGGTCACCGAATGCCGCTATCCCGTGCCACAAGGTGAGCTTGGATCCCGCGACGTCGCGCCAGCGGGGGAGAGGATATTCGAGGAGCAGAGGCGCCAGCGGTTGCGGGGCCACTTCGCGCCGGAGTCTCGCCAGTAGCTCGACATCGAAGATCCACCTGCTCGAGAAGGGCTCGGCGAACGCATTGGCTACCGCATCGGTTACGCGAAACAGCTTGGCACCACACTGAGTGTCGTAGACGCCGATTCCGAGCACCATAGAGGCCACTGTCGCGAAGATGCGGCCGGCGTAGTGTCGCAGTGGCTTTCGTTCGACCTCGGCTCCGAGGCGCCGGACGCGGGAGCCGAATACCGCGAGCAGACGAGGGTCGCGATCCAGCAACGCGAGGTAGTCGCCGACCACGTCGAGCGGAGTCGAGAAATCCGCGTCCCAATAGCCGACCATCGCGGGTCTCAGCTCCAGCGCGGCAAGGACACCTTGCCGCACCGCTTCCGCCTTCCCGCAGTTGCGGGCGAGTTTTTTCCAGCGGAGCCGGCCCAACGGGTCGTTGCACAGTTCTTCGAGTACCGCCGCGGTCGCGTCGGTGCTGCCGTCGTCCACGAAGATGAACGCCACGCGCGGGTTGTCGGCGATGCCACGGGCGATGGCGCCGAGATCGAGCCTGCTGGCCTCGTTGTAGCATGGTACGACGAGGATGGCGTGGCCTGACTCGAGCGGCTGGACGAGGTGCGTCACCGGGTTTCGGCTCCCAGTCGCGTCCTCAGCGCCGGCAGAGCGCGACGAGATCGAGCGCTCGATCTACGTCGTCGGCCGAAACGCTGAAGTCTTCGGGGGCGATAGTTGCGGCACCGCTCGGTTGAGCGCTACGCCGCACCAGCTTCGCCAGCCGCGCGAACGCGAACTGTACCAGCCAGGCCGGCAGAAGCTTGCGAATGCCCAACGGGTCCAGGCGCAGGATGTTCCGCACCGCGCGAGCGCGGCCGGCTTCGAAGGCTTCGACCCCGGCGTTTCCGTGCATGCCGCGGATTTCCACACTGCCGAACACTTTGCGAAGGAGTTCGCCGAGTTCGACCGCGGTGTATTCGCGCACATGGTACGGGTTCTCCGAGATCGTGCGTAGCCGGTTCGGCGTGGTCAACACCAGGACCCCTCTCTGGCCGAGACGCTCGCGCAGACCGGTCAGGAACGGCTCGGGATCGCGGATGTGTTCGAGTACCTGGAAGTTGATCACGAGGTCGAAGGTCTCGCCGAAGCCCCCGGGGTGGGTCAGGTCGACACGCTCGAAGCGCAGGTTCGGCTTCTTCCACAACCGCCGGCATTCGGAAATCGCGCTGTCCGAGTAATCGACGCCGGTAACCTCGGCCGCCACGTCGCAAAGGGTCTGAGTGCCGAAGCCTTCGCCGCAACCCGCATCGAGAACCCGCTGCCCCGCCGCCAAGGTCGTGGCAAAGCGATAGGCCGCGATGTGCCGGCCGTAGTCGTACTCGAAGCCTTCGCCCCACCCGGGTCGCTCGCCGGTGAACTTCTTCTGATCCACTGCGGTAGCTTCCACGTCGCGCACGAGTCAGCCTGCTCCTGGTACTCGTCTGGAGCGCGGCGAACCCGCGCCGGCCCCGGCCGGTTTCACGCTCAGCAGCGCCGCGACGCCGATCAAGTATACGACCGCCGCCATATAGAGCACCCCCTGAAAGCCGAAGGTGATGGCGAGCACGATGCTGAGGATGCTTCCCACGACCGAAGCGGCGCCGTTGGCTCCCCACGCCCACGGCACCAGAAGCTCATCGTGCTCGCGCACGATCAGCAGGCCGAGCGGGAAGAAGACCCCGAGCGTCAGGCCGAGCGGAAGCAGCAGTACGACCGTCAGCGCGTAGCGCCACGCTGCCGGGGACCCGAGCCAGTAGTCGAAGAACAGCGGCACCAGCCACGCATAGAAGCCGATCAGGACGAGCAAGACGACAAAAGCGGCGCGAATGAGCGTCTGCGGCTGGGCGTCGATCTGCCCGCTCACGTAGCTGCCGACCCCGGTCCAGGTCAGCAGCGCCAGCAGGATCACCGCGACCGAATAGCTCGGATGCCCGAGAAACAAGATGAAGTGCTGTATCAGGCTGATCTCGATGAACATGAACCCGAGGCCCAGCGAGGCGAAGTAGAGCGCGAAGCGGCCGGCGTGGTGTCCGTGGAAGGACGCCTTGCCGAGCAGCGGTCCCACGATCAGCCCGAGCGACGTCAGCACCGATACCAGCAGGATCGCACCGAGTACGAGCTGTCCGGTGGCGAGCGTGAAGCCGACGTCGACCTCCCAGGTCTTGGACGACAGCAGATCGCGCCAGCGGTAGCAGTGAAAGAAGAACGGCCGATCGTCCGGGGTAGCGCGGACGTTCAGTGGATACGCGTCGAGGAATGCTTCCTGCGCGGCGGCGTCGCCGGTCAGCAGTTTGGTGAAGGGCGTGCCGGACTGGTGGCCGGGCAGGTGCCACACCTCGAACCCTTCGCGTTCCGCGAAGCTCGTGAGTGTTTCGATCTCTTCGCCCGTGAACGGGCGCGGCTTGAAAAGGATCTCGATCTGGTAGGCTGCCGCAGGTGCGGCGATGATCGCGACGTGATCGGCCGGCTTCGAGATACCGAGACGCTCGGCAGCCGCGAGGAAGTTCGTGAGGTGTCGGAACGAGAAGCGCGCCTGGCTCCGCTGCCACGAAAGGTCGGTGAGCATCAGCGACAGAGTGCCATCCGGCGTCAGGTGCTGGAGATACTCGGCCATCGATTCGACGGTGTTCAGGTAGCTCTCGGCCAGCATGTAGGCGCCGCTCGACAGCGCCGCAAGCGTGTCCACGCCCGTCATCTGGATCACGTCCCAGCGTTCGGGCGAATGGCGCAGGAAACTCCTGCCCTCGGCCGCGATCACATCCACGTTCGGCTGCGACAGGATGTGTCCGTTGAAGTCTGCCTCCAGGTTGCGAACGACGTCGATCGTGACCGGGTCCAGTTCGATTCCCTTGATGCTCGCCGCACCGTTGCGGCGAGCACTGAGGAGGTCGAAGCCGCCCCCGAGGCCGATCACCAGCACGCTCGGCTGTTTGGAAATCACGTACGGCGTCGCCGACACCGAGTGCGCCAGGAAGTCCAGTTCGGTGTCGTTGCCGTGGAACTCGTACATCGGCGCTTCGGCGAACCCGTCGTGCGCGATGAACTTGACCCGCGGCGTAGGACCCTTGAAGTGTTCGCTTACGCCTCGACCACTGGCCTTTCCAATCGAAGGTTCAGGATAGACGTCCACGCGGAAGATGGGACTCCAGCGCGAGAACGACGGTTGGGTGCCGGCGGCCATCATCTTCGCCAGCAGTTTCTCGGCGCTCGGTCGGAAAGGAACCACGGCGACGACGATGACGGCGGCGGCGACCATGACCGCACCGAACAGCCCGTACGCGACGCGGCGGCTGGGAGGCGCCGCACACAGGCTCGCGGCGACGAACACCGCCGCGCTTGCCGCCACGGTACCAGGCGAGCCGAAGACCCAGAGAGCGCCGACGGCCAATCCGCACCCGACGCCAGCGCCGAGCAGATCGACGAAGTACACTCCGTTGGGAGAAACGGTTACGCGGAACGCAACCGCCAGCGCCATTCCTGCCGCGAAGAACGGCGTGCTGCACAACAGGAAAAGCAACACGAGACGGACGAACTGCATCGGGCTGCTGGCGATCGCGAAAGGCTCGACGTGCAGGAAAGCGATAGCGAGAAGCGTTACCACGGCACCGGCCGAGGACAGCAACATGGTTTGTGCGAGCAGCAGTTCCGGCGGCCGGCTCGCCAGTCGCTTGGAGGTGGCGAGAAACGTACCGGCCGCTCCGAACCCGAGCAGCGCGATGCTGACGGCGACATAGGTGAAGTGGTACCAGAGAGAGAACGAGAAGATCCGCGTGCAGGCGATTTCCAGCAGCAGCACTCCCAGCGTGACCAGGAATATCGCCGCACGCCCCAACGGCCGGTCGGGTCCCGAACCCAAGTCCATCATTCGCTGCCCCCTCCAAAAAACTGCGGGTAGGCACTGAGCCGACCCGCTAGTGTCGGTATACGTGCCTTTCGCGGTCGTGGGAAGCGTGGCCGCAAGTCGCGTCGTGGGCCGGAAGCCTTCGGGAAGCAGCCGACCGTAGTGACCGATCTCGTATCGGCGTTGGGACGACGCCTGCGTCGACCGCAGCCGGACGCACTGCTTCGGCGACGATAGGGTTCACCCTCCGAACGGCGACGCGGTCAGCGCCGGCGTGCGCCCCGTTGGCGCGATCGCCTCTTCCATCAGCGTCAGCGTGTCATCGGCCACGCGATCCCATGAAAAGCGCTCGCCCCACGCCTTGCCGCTGCGCGCGAGGTGGGCGCTCAGCTGTTTGTCGGTCAGTACACGGATCACCGCACGGGCCAGGCCGGCGCAGTCGCCGTATTCGAACAGCAGACCGGACTCGCCGTCACGTACCGAGTCGCGCAGCCCCGGAACGTTGCTGGCCACAGCCGGAGTGGCGCAGACGTTGCCCTCGATCACCGTCATCCCCCATCCTTCCTTTTCCGAGGTCTGCACGACCACCGCGGCTTTGCGCAGCCAGGCGATCTTGTCTTCTTCGGAAACGAAGCCGGTAAACGTCGTCACTTCGCTGAGGCCCAGCTCGCTCGCGCGCGCCTCGAGTGCTTGGCGTGCCGACCCCGCCCCTACGATCACCAGACGCGCATCGGCAACCGCTGCTCTTACGGCCACCATTGCGTCGATCATCAGATCGGCGCGCTTGTACGGCTCCAGTCGTCCCACCCACAGAACGATCGGCTCTCGCGAGGTTCCGTCGTCGACGGCGCGGTGTGTCGCCTGGTCGACGCCGGGCGGTACCACGTACACCTGCCTGCCGTCGACGCCGCGGTCTATCAGGTCCTGCTTGGTGCTCGGAGAGATCGCCAGCATCGGAACGCCGCGGTACGCGGGTGGGATGAGTTTCTCGGCCAGGTAGGTCACCAGCGCGATCGGTAGCGGGACCTGCCGGAACGCGGTGGTGCCGAAGAGATGGTGCACGATCACGAAACACGGCAGCGGCACCAGCCAGGGACTCAGGAACGGGAGCTTGTTCAGCACGTCGACGACGACATCGTAGCCTCGCGCCGCCTCGCGCCGTGCGGCGAACGGCACCACGCCATAGTAGAAGTAACGGTCGACGAGCCTGCGTACCCGCACTCCTTGGATCGTTTCCTCACGCTTGCAGCCCGCGAAGGACGCGGCCAGGTGCGTCACCTCGTGACCGCGCGCGGCCAGCCGCCCGAAGATTTCGTAGATGTGGGTCTCGGCGCCGCCCGCGAGCGGATGCGACGGATCGCGTTCGTTGAGAATGAGTATGCGGCGCTTCATGGCAGGGCTCGGTGAAACCGCGATCGATCTCTGGCACGAGGTCGCAGGGGCGGCGAGTCTTTCAACGGACCGCTTACGCGCTGCGGTCCGGCAACGCGCGCCGCTCGCCGATGCGGCCGAGGAGGCTCTGCAACCTCAGCGACCACACCATCAGCAGAGCCTCGACCGCGATCGAGATGTGCATCTTGGAGGTCCCGACGCGGCGGTCGGTGAAAATTATCGGGGTCTCCTTGATACGAAAACCAGCACGCCAGGCGCGGTAGGTCATCTCGATCTGGAAGCCATAACCGTTGGCGCGCACCTCGTCGAGCGGGATTGCCTCGAGCGTGGCTCGACGCCAGCACTTGAAGCCGCCGGTGGCGTCCATCACCGGCATCCGGCCAAGCACGATCTTGACGTAGACATTGCCGAAATAGCTCAGCATCAGGCGGCCCATCGGCCAGTTGACCACCGTGATGCCGTCGATGTAGCGCGAGCCCAGGACTACGTCATAGTCCTGAGCCAGAGCGAAGAACGTGGGCAGGGAGGCGGGCGGGTGCGAGAAGTCCGCGTCCATCTGCACGATCAGGTCTGCGCCGAGGTCGAGGGCGCGGCGAAAGCCGGCTCGATAGGCAGGACCGAGTCCCTCCTTTCCGCGGCGGTGAAGCACGTGCACGCGAGGCTCGGAGGCTGCCATCGTATCGGCGATGGCGCCGGTTCCATCCGGGGAGTTGTCGTCAACGACCAGTACCTCGGTCTCGGCATCGACCGCGAGTACCGCCGCAACGATCCTCTCGAGATTCTCCTTTTCGTTGTAGGTGGGGATGACGATGATCTTTCGCATGCGCAATCCCGCCAAGGCTACACGAAAAGCCGCGACCGTCCTACGGTCGATCTCGCGTTCGGGCCGCCGCTGAAGGCCGATCCCGATCCGCGGCGCCCCCGGCGCGGCGCGCTCTGCTTGCCCTACTGCTCGTCCGTGGTCAAGCCGCAGCGCTTCCGCGGACCAGGCGGCGGTCTCGGCGCGGTCTCTCGCGTACCGCGACCGTCGCTTTCGTTGACGCAACTGCCGACGTAGGAAACGCGTCCCGGTGATGAGGTGACCCACAAGGAACAGGGCGGCTCGGTCCGGCCTCGGGCACGGCCGGTCGTGCGATGGATGGGTCGTTTCGTCGCGGTGTCCATCAGCGTCGCCCTCGGCGTTGTCGCCGCAGAATGTATGCTGCGGTGGCGCGCGGTACCCCCGGTCAATTCCCCGCCGCCTGCCGTGACCGAAGCCGGGGACGTGCCGTCGATCGAGGGTGTGTTAGCCCTGGCGCTGCCGAATCAGCGAGTCACCTATCGGGGAGCGCCGTACGCGACCAACAGCCGCGGGTTTCGAGGGCCGGAGTTTACGCTGGACAAGTCGGCCGACACGTTTCGGATCGCGATGCTCGGAGACTCCTACACGATGGGCTCTGGCGTACGTTACGAAGAAGCGTATCCGGCAAGGGTCGAAGCCGCTCTGGCAGCGGAGCACTTCGGCAAGAGGGTCGAAGTACTGAATTTCGGTCTGTCGGGCCTCAACCTGGAGGGCAGCATTCGCCTACGGCTGCCGAT
This sequence comes from Deltaproteobacteria bacterium, assembly GCA_016218925.1. GTDB lineage: Bacteria > Desulfobacterota > Binatia > UBA1149 > CAITLU01 > CAITLU01. The sequence continues at coordinate 46,728 of JACRCR010000105.1, forward strand.
GGCACGCGACTACCGGCCCGACCTTCTCGTCTACGGCTTCACCGTGAACGATGTGGAGGGGCCGCACTACTGGCCGGACAGCGCTGCGCCGCGGGCGCCCGGCAGATGGCGACTGCTGGACCTTCTGCGCGAGCGCTGGAACTACGTCCGCGAGATCCTCCGCCCGGCCGAGTCCTGGTACGTCCGGGAACTCGACGACAACTTCTTCAACAACCCGCCGGCGTGGAAGGATTTCACCGCCGAACTCGACGAACTGGCGGTGGCCGCGCGCGAACTTGGCGCGTGCGTCGTAGTGTTCCTGCACCCGCAGGTCACCATCCTCACCCCGCAGCATCCGTACCTGCGCCACTACCAGGCTGCCGCCGATGCGGCGCGCGAACGCGGGATGTTCGTCGTAGACGGTTTCCCTGCGTTTGTGGGCAAGTCCGAGGACGACCTGCGCTGCTCGCGCTACGACTGGCATCCGAACGCGAAGGGCCACGCCCTGCTCGGCGAGACGCTGGCAGAGGGTTTGCGCGCGTTGCCCGCTCGTTGCCTTCCGCCGCGACCGGCCAGCTGAGCACGCCCTGTCACCACCCTCGAAGTTCGCCTTCGAGTCGCGAATACGGTCGCCGCGTGGCCCCGGGCAGGGCGTTGTGACAAAGAGGCGGCCACGCATGCAGCAGCTTCGGCCACCACGCGACGTTCCATCGCCTGCCTCCGCTGCCGCTGGCGAGGACCGCAGGCTCGAGTCGATCGACGCGCTGCGCGGCGTTGGGATCGTCGCCGTCGTCGCACTGCACACGAGCTGGGCGCTCCTGCATCCCTCGCTGCTCGCCTCCGATGGCGGCCGGCTGCTCGCCACGCTGCATCTCGGCGCGGCGTTTGGCGTTCCACTTTTTCTCGGGCTGTCGGCGTTCGGTCTCGCGCGGCGCCACGACTTCCGGCGCGAAGGCGCGGCGGCCTTCGCGACCTTTCTCGCGCGCCGCGGGCGGCAACTGCTGCCCGCGTACATGGTGTGGAGCCTGCTGAGCGCGGCCGCGCGCAATCCGGCTCTCGTGGCGACACCGGGGCGAGTGCTGTCGTTGCTGATCGACGGCTCGGCCGGGGCGCAGTTCTATTTCGTGCCGACGCTTTTCGAACTCTATGTGTTGTGGCCCCTGCTGGGTCTGCTTGTTCCGCGGCGCGGTCATGCGGCGCGCGCGGCGCTGATCGCGGCGGGAGCCGTCGTATCCTTGGCAGTCTGGCGAGGAATGCTGCCGCTGGCGTGGACGTCGCCGGGTTCCTTCGCGCTCTACATCGCTGGCGGGATGGTCGCAGCGACACTACGCCCGCCTTCGCGACACGCTGGGATGCTGGCCCTGCTCGTTGCTCTGCTCGCCGCCGCCGCCGTCACGCTGCGGCTGGACGTCGCGCGGTTCCTGTCCGCGTCGGGCGGGTCCAGCGGCGCGATGGCGCTCGCCTCGACCATCTTTCAGCCGCTGCCGGCCGCCTACACCTGCGCGGTGATCGTGTCGCTCGCACTGGCGGCCGCGGTGGCTGCGCCGAGTGCGCCGCGACGTCTGGCGGCGGCGCTCGGTCGTCGTGCCTACGGCATCTTTCTGAGTCACTTGTTGCTGGCGCAGTTGCTGATTCACCCGCTACTGGGTGGCGCCCTGGCGCCGGACCCGGGGGCGGCCGCGGCGGCGGTGCGTTTCGCGGTCGAATTGGCGGCGACGCTTGCCGGCAGCGCCGCGATCACGTTCGCGCTGGCACGCCGGGCGCGTACGCGCTGGTTGGTTGGGGCGGAGTGACACCACCGCGGGCCGCTCCCTAGCGATGCGCGACGGCCGCGGGTCCGTACTGCGCATACGACGGCAGAGCGGACTGCGGAATGTCGCGCAACCGCGCGAAGCTCTGGTCACGCGCGGAAACGGTCACCGGGGAGTGCGGCCACGCGATTGCCAGATCGGGGTCGCTCCACAGAACACCCAGCTCGCTGCTCGGACGGTACGGGGTCGTGCACTTGTACGCGAGCAGGGCGTACTGGCTGGTGACGCAGAATCCGTGCGCGAACCCCGGCGGTATGTAGAGCTGGCGATGGTTCTGGCCCGACAGGACTACGGCGACGCTGCGTCCGAAGTGCGGCGAGCCGACGCGAACGTCGACCGCGACGTCGAGCATCTCGCCCTCGATGACGTACACCAGCTTGCCTTGCGAGTGCGGGTGCTGGAGGTGCAGGCCCCGCAGGACCCCGCGTGCCGAGTGCGACAGGTTGTCCTGCACGAAGCTGCCCGGCAGCCCCAGCGACGTGTAGCGCTCGGCTTGCCACGTTTCGAGAAAGTACCCGCGGTCGTCGCGGAATACGTCGGTCTCGATCATCCGGACGCCCGGCAGCGCGGTCTGCGTCACACGCACGGCGAAACCGATTCAGAGGCGAACTCGATCATGTTCACGGGATGAGTTCCTCGCGCGTGATTTCGATCAGGTACTGGCCGTAGGCGGTCTTGCTCAGAGGCTCGGCCAGCGCGAGCAGGCCGGCGGCGTCGATCCAGCCCCTGCGAAACGCGATCTCCTCCGGGCAGGCGATCTGCAAGCCTTGCCGCAGTTGGATGGTCTGGATGAAGTTCGACGCCTGAAGCAGCGCTTCGGGCGATCCGGTATCGAGCCACGCGACCCCGCGCCCGAGCCTTTCCACGCGCAGCTTTCCGCGCCGCAGGTAGAGCCGGTTGAGGTCGGTGATCTCGAGTTCGCCGCGCTCGGAGGGCGCGAGGCTTTCGGCCAGCGCGACCACCTCGCGATCGTAGAAATACAGCCCCGTCACCGCGTAGTGCGACTTCGGCTCGGCGGGCTTTTCTTCGATGCCGATGACGTTTCCAGCGTGGTCGAACTCTACCACGCCGTAGGCTTCGGGATCGCGCACCCAGTAGCCGAACACCGTCGCGCCCTCCTCTCTCTCGGCGCTGTCGCGCAGCAGTCCTTGCATGCCGTGTCCGTAGAAGAGGTTGTCGCCGAGGATCAGCGCGCAGGGGTCGCCGGCGATGAACTCTCGGCCGACCAGGAAAGCCTGTGCGATGCCGCCGGGGCGAGGCTGAACCGCGTAGCTGAGGCGCAGCCCCCAACGCGAACCGTCGCCGAGCAGTCTCTCGAACAATTCACGCTCGTGCGGCGTCGTGATCAGCAGGATCTCGCGTATCCCCGCGAGCATCAGCGTGCTGAGGGGGTAGTAGATCATCGGTTTGTCGTAGACCGGCAGCAGTTGCTTGCCGACCGCGTGGGTGAGCGGATGCAGCCTGGTGCCGGCGCCGCCGGCCAGTACGATGCCCTTGCTGATCATTTCAGGTGATCCCCGCGTCCGCCGTAATTGCGCTCGATCCACCCGTCGTAGTCGCGCGTGCGAACGCTCTCGACCCAGCGCCGATTGGCGAGATACCAGCGAATCGTCTTGCGCAGCCCGCTCTCGAAAGTCTCGCGCGGCGCCCATCCGCACTCGCGGCGGATCTTGGTCGAATCGATCGCATAGCGCAGATCGTGTCCCGGCCGATCGCCGACGAAGGTGATCAGATCGGTGAGCTCGCTCTGGCGGCAGCCGGTCTCTTCGGCCACGACGCTGCAGATGCGGCGCACGATCTCGATGTTGTGCGCCTCGAAGCCGCCGCCGACGTTGTAGGTTTCGCCGACCTGGCCGCGCTCGATCACTGTCCAGATCGCCTCGCAGTGATCGTCCACGTAGAGCCAGTCGCGCGTGTTGCGGCCTTCTCCGTAGACCGGAAGCGCCTTGCGTTCGAGCGCGTGAAGGACCATCAGCGGGATGAGCTTCTCGGGAAACTGCCTGGGGCCGTAGTTGTTCGAGCAATTGGTGATCTTGACCGGCAGGCCGTAGGTGCGAGCCCAGGCGCGCACCAGGTGGTCGCTGGCGGCCTTGGACGCCGAATAGGGACTCGACGGATCGTAACGCGTTTCCTCGGTGAAGGCGCCGACCTCGCCGAGCGAGCCGTAGACTTCGTCGGTGCTGACGTGGTGGAAGAGTCCGGCACCCGCTGGCATGTGCTTTCGCGCCGCCTCCAGCAGGTTGAAAGTTCCCTCGATGTTGGTGCGCACGAAAGCGCGCGGGCCGAGGATGCTGCGGTCTACGTGGCTCTCGGCCGCAAAATGCACGACGAGGTCGGGACGATGGCGCGCGAAGGTCTCTTCGACCGCGCCGGCGTCGCCAATGTCCACTCTCTCGAACCGGTAGTTGGCAGAGTCGTCGATGCCTTCGAGACTGGCCAGGTTGGAAGCGTAGCCGAGGTTGTCGATGTTGACGAAGTCGTGCTGGCGAAACCTGGGCACCAGAAGCTGCAGGAAGTTGGCGCCGATGAATCCTGCGCCGCCGGTTACGATGATCTTCATCCGAATCTATGGCGTGGTCGTGAGACCTTCGTCAGCAGGGTCGTCGCGCGTCGACCCGACCGGGCCGATTTATAACCGGTCGTCGCATCAAGGTACACCCAGCGACTCGCTGTCCTGATCGCGCGGCCTCTTGTCGGGACCCGATTCCTGGGATAGTTGCGGACCGTGGCAAACAACGAGAAGCAGGAGCGACGGCGATCCACCTGGCTATCGCGGTGCGCGCCACGGGCAGTGTGGCGGGGCCTTTGTCTGGCGGCGGCCGTGTGGTCGCTGTTGCCGATCGATGCCGGCGCGGCGTTCACTCAGAGCGTCGCCGTTCCGGCCTACTTCTACCCTGGGACGACCTGGGACCAGCTCGAAAGCGGCGCGCCGACCGTCGGTTTCGCCGTCATGGATCCCGACAACGGCCCCGGTGTTTTTCAAGACCCTTTCTACGTCAGTCAGATCGCCGCGACTCAGGCGGCCGGCATCCGGATCTACGGCTACGTCGACACCGCCTACGCGACCCGCGCCGTTGCTGCCGTCCAGGCCGACGTCGACCTCTACTACCTCTGGTACGGCGTCGACGGGATCTTCTTCGACCAGGCGAGCAACGACTGCGCGGACGAACCTTACTACGAGAACCTGGATGCGTACGTGAAGGGCAAAGACGCGGCGGCGGTGACGGTGATCAATCCTGGCACCACCACGCCCGAATGTTTCATCAACGCCGCCGACATCATCTTGAACTTCGAGGATACCTACGCGGCCTACCAAGGCTGGAGCCCGGCGGGCTGGGAAGCGGGCTACCCGGCCGACCGCTTCTGGCATCTGGTTCACACCACCGCGGAGATCGACATGCCGGGTGCGGTGCTGCTCAGCCAGCAGCGAGGCGCCGGCTGGATCTACGTGACCGGCGACGCGATGGCGAATCCTTGGGACACGCTTCCTTCGCAGTCGTACTGGGCGACCGAGCTCGCCTACGTGCGACCGAGCGGCGCATGCGCGACGCCGGTGGCGCGCCCGAAGCTGGTGCTGGGCCACGTCGATACGCCGCAGGCCGACGATACCGTGGCGTTCTCCGGGCGCGCCACGCTGGCGGGCGCGCCGGCGCTGGATCCGACCGGCACCGGAGTGCGCCTCGTGCTCGAGGACGCCGGCGGAGTGATCTCGGACGTCGAGATACCGGCGGGCGCCTACGTCGATCCGCCCGCGGCGGGATGGAAAGTCAGCGCCAACGGCAAGACCTGGCGATACATCGATCGCAGCGGCAGCGCGCCAGGAGGAATCTCCAAGCTCGTCGTGAAGGACCGTTCCTCGCAGGCGCCGGGCTTGCTGCTCTTCTCGATCAAGGGCCGCGACGGATCGTATCCGGCCACGCCGGCCAACCTGCCTCTGCACGCGGTCTTGCTGCTCGACGCGACCGCGCCGGACGGACCGTGCGCGCTCGCGGACTTTTCGGGAAGCGCGCCGACCTGCGCCTTCAGCAGTAGCGGCTCGAGCCTGAAGTGCCGCTGAGGAGAACGGTCGTTCGCCCGCTTGCAACCGAGACTTCGGGTCCGACGCGCGCACGCCGCCGAGCCGCATTCGCGGTCGTACTGGCCGGCCTGGTTCTCGCCGGCATCGTCGTGGCCTCCGAGATTGCCTCGCGTACGCTGCGCAATTTCATCTGCGATGGGCGCGGCGGCGGCTTCCACGTTCTCAACGCGGACTACGGCTGGACCCATCGGCCCGACGCGCGAGTCACGAGCCACGGCTGTGTCGGAAAGCGCTACGAGTTCCGCGCCGTGGTCGAGACCAATTCAAAGGGATTTTGCGACAAAGAGTACGCGTACGAACGATTGCCCGGTACGCCGCGGGTCGTGGCTCTCGGAGACTCGGTCGTTGAGGCCGCGCAAGTTGCGCGCGAGCAGGGATTCACCGAACTGCTCGAGCAGCGCTGGAGCGCGGCCGGGACTGCGGTCGACGTGATCAACATGGGAGTGGCGGGGTTCTCTACCCACAATCAACTGCTGCTGTACCGCAGTGAAGTCAGGAAGTACTCGCCCGACCTGGTTGTCTCGGAGTTCAACCTGCAGAACGACGTCGGCGAGCTCTCGCCGGCTATCCACGCCCGTGTCTACTCCGGGTCCGGCGGGCTTCCGACTGCCGACGTGAGGCTCGATGACGACGGCGAGGTCGGCATCGACACCTCGACGTTTCGCGCTTTTGCCGCCGAAGGCGAGCGGCGCATGGCGCGGGTCAACCGTCTGGATTTCTGGCTCACGCAGAATCTCTATCTCTACCGGCGCGTCAGGGGCTTGCTTGCCGAAGAGGGAGCGGTTGGGAGTGCGGGTCAGTCCGCTTCGATATCCTCCAAGCCTCTGATGGACATGTACCGGCAGCCGGAGCCGCCGGAATGGCAACTGGCGTGGAAGCTCACCGCGGCGGTTTACCGCCAGCTCGCGCGCGAGGTGGCGGGTGACGGCGCGACGCTGGTGGTGGCGATCGTGCCGACCAAGGAGTTCGTTTCCGAGGCGAACTGGCGGTCGTTCTCGCAGTGGACGCTCGGCGCGCCGCCGGCCGGTTCTCACTGGGATCGGCAGGCGCCGCACCGCCGCATCGAGGCGATCCTGACCGAGCTGGGCATCCCGTTCATCGACCTCACCGGCGCGATGCGAGACGCGTTCGCCAAGACCGGCAAGACGGGGTTCTTCGAGTTCGATCCGCACCCGAACGCCGATGGTCACCGCGTGATCGCCGACGCCCTGGAGCCGTATCTGAGCGAGCGCCTGCAAGGCGTGCGCGCCGCGCGCTGAGCCGCGAGCACGGTCCTGCGCGGCCGCCGCCGGTGTTGCAACATCACGATCGGGCTCGCGTTGTTCCTCGCGTCGCCGAGCACGGTCCTGTGCAGCCGCCGCCGGTGTTGCAACCGGGGCCGCGTCTTCCTATTCGGTGCCGGTGCCGACTTGCATCGACAACCGCTCGCTGCCCGCCGTGCTCCGGCGCCTGCGCACCGAGTACGCGCGCCAGGAGGCTCCGGTCGTCACGCTGATCGCGGTCAGCACACGGGAGCCCTACCGTGTGCTAGCGTCGTGCATCCTCAGTCTTCGCACCCAGGATGCGACCACCGCCAAGGCCGCGGCGCGTCTGTTCGCGATCGCGCCGAGCGTCCAGGCGCTGGCGGCCGCCGATCCCGCCGCCATCGAGAAAGCCATCTACCCGGTCGGTTTCTATCGCACCAAGGCCCCGCAGCTCGTCGAGATGGCAAAGCGCATCGTTGCCGAGTTCGGCGGCAGGGTCCCCGATGACATCGACGCGCTGCTGACCCTGAAGGGCGTGGGCCGCAAGACGGCAAACCTGGTGGTGACGGCCGGATACTCGAAGCCCGGCATCTGCGTGGACACCCACGTTCACCGCATCACCAACATCTGGGGATACGTCCGTACCAGGACGCCCG